>NZ_JAOCLC010000033.1:0-54695 GCF_029845105.1 Stenotrophomonas sp. GD03654
GTTGCCTTCGGCGTCGATCACCGTCACCTCGCCCAGGTTCAGCGCACGCACGGCCGCTTCGGTCTGCTTGAGGTCACCCACCACCACCCAGGTCAGCGCCTGCGGCTTGATCTCGGCGGCGGCCTGCTGCACCTGCGCCGGGGTCATCGCCTCGATCTCGGCCTTGCGACGCAGCACGTAGTCGTCAGGCCGCTTGAACTGCACGATCGAGCCGATGGTCGATGCCACCGCGCTGGCGGTCTCGTAGGCACCGGGCAGGCTCAGGGTCTGGATGTTGCGGATGCGGTTGACCTCGGCGGCGGTGGCCGGCTTGCTGCCGTCGGCGAACGCGGCGATTTCCTTGCGCATTTCCGCCAGCGCCGGGCCGGTCATGTCGATCTGCACCGGCGCGCTGGCCATCCACGGGCGCTGACCCACCGAATTGACCGCGCTGCTGCGCGCACCGTACGACCAGTGCTTGTCCTCACGCAGGTTCATGTTCAGGCGCGAGGTGAAGTCGCCGCCGATCACGCCGTTGGCGATATCGAAGCGGGTCGAGCTGGTAGCGCTGGACGGCGCCACCACCTGGCCGGCGAACAGGTTGGCCTGCACCGCGCCCGGCTGGTCGATCAGGAACACGCGCGGGCCCTTCGGCAATGCGACGTCGGTGGCCGCCTTCACCTGCGGGGCATCGCCGGCAGCCTTCCAGTCGCCCAGCTGCTTGTCCAGCAACGGCACGATCTCGGCCAGGGTGGTGTCACCGACCACGATCAGGGTGCCGTTCTGCGGGCGCAGCCAATCGTGGTGGAAGTCGACCAGGTCCTCGCGGGTCAGGCCGTTGATCGCTGCTTCGTCACCGCTGCCGGTGAACGGGATGGCATACGGGTGGCCCTTGCCGTACAGCAGCGGCGGCAGCACGCGCATCGCCACCGCACCCGGGTTGACCTTTTCCTGCTGGATGCCGGCGATCCAGGTCGCCTTGACCCGGTCGATCTCGCCCTGTTCGAAGCGCGGCTCGCGCAGCAGGTCGCGGTACAGCGCCAGCGACGGTGCCAGGTTTTCCTTCAGTGCCGACAGGTCCACGCTCATCGAATCCAGGCCGGCCGAAGCATCCAGGCTGGCACCCAGTGCGTCGGCGGCATCGGCGAAGGCCAGCGAGCCGAGCTTGCCGGCGCCTTCGGTCATCAGGCTCATGGTGAAGTTGGCGGTGCCCGGCTTGCGGCCCTGGTCGGCGCTGAAGCCGCCCGGGAACTGGTAGCTGAACTGCACCACCGGAATTTCATGGCGTTCGGCCAGGATCACCTGGGTGCCGTTCTTCAGCGTGGCGCGCTGCAACGCCGGGAACTTCAGCTGCGGGAACTCGCGGGTCTGCGGCACGCCCGCCTTGCGGTCGACCTGCTCCGGCAGGGTGCTGTACTTGGGGTCCACTGCCGGCACGGTGAAGGGCTTCGGCGACTGGCTCGGGTCTTCCTTCAGCGCCACGCGCTCACCCGGTGCGATCACCAGGGTGTGGCTGCCCTTGTCCAGCCACTGTGCGCCCAGGCGGCTCAGGTCGGCGGCACTGGCCTTCTCGATATTGGCCAGCGAGGTGCGGAAGCAGCCCGGGTCGCCAGTGAACACCGCGCACTCGGCCAGCGCATCGGCCTTGCCGCCAAAGCCTCCGATGCGCTCGATGCCACGGATGAAGCCGGCGCGGGCGCCGGTCTTGGCGCGTTCCAGCTCGGCCGCGGTCGGGCCCTGCTTGATCAGGCGATCCAGTTCCTCGTCGATGATCTTCTCGACCTTGGCCGGGTCCTGGCCCTGCTTCACGGTCGCCACGATCACGAAGTTGGAGCCCAGCTGCGAGGTCGACAGGCCCGAGCCGATGCTGTCCACCAGCTTGTCCTGGTGCTGCAGGCGCTGGCTCAGGCGCGAGGATTTGGCGCCGCCCAGCACTTCGGCGAACAGCTGCAGCTGGTCGATGTCAGTGGTGCCGACCTGCGGCACGTTCCAGGCGCGGTAGATGCGTGCCTGCGGCACCTTGTCGGTCATCGTCTCGCGGGTATCGGCACTGCGCTTGGCCACGTTCACCGCCGGCTGCGCCATGGTCGGGCCAGCGGGGATGCTGCCGAAGTAGCGGGCGACCTTCTCCTTGGCGGTCGCAAGGTCGATGTCACCGGCCAGCACCAGCACCGCGTTGTTCGGGCCGTACCAGGTGCGGAACCAGGTCTTCACGTCGTCCAGCGAGGCCGCGTTGAGATCGTTCATCGAGCCGATCACGCCGTGGTGGTACGGGTGGCCAACCGGATACAGCGCCTTGTTGATCTGGTCCCAGGCCTGGCCGTAGGGCTGGTTCTCGCCCTGGCGCTTCTCGTTCTGCACCACGCCGCGCTGCTCGTCCAGCGCGGCCTGGTCGATCGCACCCACCAGATGGCCCATGCGGTCCGACTCCATCCACAGCGCCATGTCCAGCGCGGTGGTCGGCACGTTCTCGAAGTAGTTGGTGCGGTCGGTGTTGGTGGTGCCGTTCTGGCCGGTGGCACCGACCTGCTTGAACGGCTCGAAGTACTCGCCGTCGTGGTTTTCGCTGCTCTGGAACATCAAGTGCTCGAACAGGTGCGCGAAGCCGGTGCGGCCAGCCGGCTCATCCTTGCTGCCTACGTGGTACCAGACATTGACCGCAACGATCGGCGCCTTGCGATCGGTATGCACGATCACGCGCAGGCCATTGGGCAGGGTGAACTGCTCGAACGGGATATCGACCTTGGCCGGTGCCGCCTGCCTGGCGGCCAGTGCAGAGGTGGGCGCGAGCGTGCCCAGGGCGGTGCTGAGGGCGACAGCCAGCAGTGCAGCGCGCGGGCGAAGGGCGAGAGACATTTCCGGATCCTTGGTCACATAGGTGAACCCCGATCCTAGCCTGCGCGCGCAACGGCAGGAATCGGCCAGCAGTCACTGGGGGTGTTTTGCCCCGAGGCCCATCCGGCCGGGCTCCAACGGGGCTCCTGAACCGTCACATGCGTCGGCTGAAGGCGTCCGGACAGTGTCCGCAGCGCGAGGAATGGACAGGTGTCCGCCCACCGGACACTTTCGAATCGAAATAAAAGCCTTGTAAATCAACAACTAAAAGTTGGCACGGGGATTGCTTGGTACTTCCTGCGCCAAGAAGGGCTTCAGACGAAAGCTGACTGAAGACTGAACAAATGCAGGAAATCGAAAATTTCCCTTGCAAGCCCAGAATTGGTGTACTACCTTACTACCACACCACCGCTCACCAACACTAAACAGGCCCCGTCATGAACGCCAAGACCATTGCCATCGCCATCGCCCTGATCGCCGGCACCGCGGTTGTTTCGTCGGTGCAGGCCTCCGAATCCATCAAGACCCTGTCCACCGTGCAGGTTCGCCCGGCCGCCGACCAGCTGGCCCAGCAGGCCTGGGAACAGGCCAGCGGCATCCCGACCCTGGCCACCGTGGAAGTGCGCCCGAGCGCCGACCAGCTGGCCGAGCGCAGCGGCTACGTCGCCGCCCCGGTCGCCGCCGCACTGCCGATCACCACCCTGGCCTCGGTGGAAGTGCGCCCGAGCCTGGAACAGCGCGTCGCCCTGGCCGCCGAGCTGGAAGCCCAGCGCTACGCCGCCACCCTGGCCGCAGCCGCCACCAGCGTCGCAAACCAGGTCATCACCAACCTGCCGGCCCTGCAGGTGCGTCCGAGCGCTGCAGACCTGCAGGCCCTGGCCACCGAAACCGCCCAGGTCCTGCTGCGCCCGTAAGCGGTGCCGCCCTGCCCAGCGCAGGGCGTGCGCCGTAAAGGCGGCGGCCGTCGCAGGTACACTGCGCCGATGAATGCCGCGCCCCAGTTCCACGTGATCCTGTTCCAACCGGAAATCCCGCCCAACACGGGCAATGTGATCCGGCTCTGCGCCAACACCGGCGCGCAGCTGCACCTGGTCGAGCCGCTCGGCTTCGCACTGGAAGACAAGCAGCTCAAGCGCGCCGGCCTGGACTACCACGAGTACTCGCGCCTGCAGGTGCACCCCGACCTGGACACCGCGCTGGCGCGGATCGCACCGAAGCGATTGTTCGCCCTGAGTACGCGTGCCAGCGTCCGCTATGACAGCGTGGCGTTCGAAGACGGTGATGCCTTCCTGTTCGGCCCCGAAAGCCGTGGCCTGCCGCAGGACGTGCTCGATGCGCTGCCCGATGGCCGCCGCCTGCGCCTGCCGATGCGGCCGGACAACCGCAGCCTCAATCTTTCCAACACCGTTGCGGTGGTGATGTACGAGGCGTGGCGCCAGCACGGGTTTGCCGGCGGGGCGTAAACCGCTTCTGGTGGGTGCGGACCTTGGTCCGCACCGATGCCCGGTCGCGCGCTGAAGAAATGTGCCAACCAAGGTTGGCACCTACCACAGGCAGGTCGGAGCACCCACCCGGTAGATCCACGCCATGCGTGGATGCCTTTCGCGTGCGCCCGAAGTGCCAACCAAGGTTGGCACCCACCGGAACCAGGTTTCAGAACGCGTTGATGCCGGTCAGTTCGCGGCCGATCACCAGCTGGTGCACGGTCTCGGTGCCTTCATAGGTGATCACCGATTCAAGGTTCAGCGCATGACGGATCGCCACGTGCTCGGTGGTGATGCCGGCGCCACCCAGCAGATCGCGACACTCGCGGGCGATGTCGATGGCCATGCGGCAGTTGTTCCACTTGGCCAGGCTGACCTGCTGCGGCTGCAGCTGCCCGGCTTCCTTCAAGCGCCCCAGCTGCAGCGCCAGCAGCTGCGCGGTGGTGATGCGGCGGGCCATTTCGGCCAGCTTGATCTGCGCGCTCTGCGTGGCCGCCAGCGGGCGGCCGAACAGCACGCGCTCCTTGGCATAGCCCAGCGCTTCATCCAGGCAGGCGATGGCCGCACCGATCGGCCCCCAGCTGATGCCATAGCGGGCCTGGGTCAGGCAGCCCAGCGGGCCCTTCAGGCCCTTTACGTTCGGCAGGCGATGACTGTCGGGCACGCGCACGTCATCGAAGAACAGCGCACCGGTCAGCGACGCGCGCAGGCTCATCTTGTGCTTGATTTCCTGGGTGGTGAAACCGGCCATGCCCTTTTCCAGCACGAAGCCCTGGATGCCGTCCTCGGTCTGCGCCCAGACGATGGCCAGGTCGGCCACCGGGCCGCTGGTGATCCACATCTTGCTGCCGGTGATGCGCCAGTCGCTGCCATCGCGCACCGCGCGGGTCTTCATGCTGGCCGGGTCGGAACCACCATGCGCCTCGGTCAGGCCGAAGCAGCCGATCAGCTCGCCGCGCGCCATCGCCGGCAACCACTGCTGGCGCTGTTCCTCGCTGCCATAGGCGTAGATCGGGTACATGCACAGCGAGCTCTGCACCGAGACGAAACTGCGCAGGCCCGAATCGCCGCGCTCCAGCTCCTGGCAGATCAGGCCGTAGCTGACTGCGCCGAGGCCACCGCCGCCGTACTCGGTCGGCAGGGTCGCACCGAGCAGGCCCAGTGACGCGATCTCTGGCACCAGTTCATCGGGGAAGCGGGCCTGGTCGAAGGCATCGCCGATGATCGGCAGCACGCGCTCGTTGGTGAAGCGCGCGACGCTCTCCTGCACCGCGCGCTCTTCCTCGTTGAGCAGGGAACGGACATCGAACAGATCGTACGGATGCAAAGCCATGGCACTCACGCGCAGTCAGGACCTGAGCATTGTCGGTCATCCGGACAGAGCGTGCCGACCAAGGTCGGCACCCACCAGAGCTGCGGCCCTACGCTGCATCGCAGCAATCCGGGTGTGAACATCGGCGATCTAGCTCGATCACGCGCGGCCCGGTACCCTGACACATTCAAACAACCGTTTCGCCCGTGGCCGCACGCGCGATTCCCAGGCACCGCCGGTGGCCCCGATGCCGGCACTACCCACGAGTCATGCAATCGATGAGTGCTGAAGCCAACGCCCTGCCCCCGCGTGAAGTCATGGAATTCGACGTGGTCATCGTCGGTGCCGGCCCCGCCGGCCTGGCCACCGCGATCCGCCTGCGCCAGCGCGCGATCGAAGCCGGCCGTGAACTGTCGGTCTGCGTACTGGAAAAGGGCTCCGAGCCGGGTGCGCACGTCCTGTCCGGCGCGGTGATGGACCCGCGCGCACTGACCGAACTGTTCCCGGACTGGGCCGAGCGCGGCGCACCGCTGAAGCAGAAGGTCACCCGCGACGAATTCCTGTTCCTCAGCGAAACCGGCGCACGCAGCACGCCCAACGCGCTGCTGCCGGAGTGCTTCCACAACGAAGGCAACTACATCATCAGCCTGGGTGAAGTGACCCGCTGGCTGGCGCAGCAGGCCGAGGCGCTGGAGGTGGCGATCTTCCCCGGCTTCGCCGCCGCCGAAGTGCTGTTCGGCGACAACGGTGAAGTGATCGGCGTGGCCACCGGCGACATGGGCATCGAGAAGGACGGCAGCATCGGCCCGGCCTTCGAGCGCGGCATGGCGCTGCAGGCCAGGTACACGATCTTCGCCGAAGGCGCGCGCGGCCACCTCGGCCGCCAGCTGATCGCCCGCTACACGCTGGACGAAGGCAAGGACCCGCAGGCCTACGGCATCGGCATCAAGGAACTGTGGCAGATCGACCCGGCCAAGCATGAGCCGGGCCTGGTGGTGCATGCCGCCGGCTGGCCGCTGGACAGCGACACCTACGGCGGCGCGTTCCTGTACCACGCCGACGGCGGCAAGGTCGCCATCGGCTACGTGGTCGGCCTGGACTACAGGAATCCCTGGCTGAGCCCGTTCGAGGAATTCCAGCGCTTCAAGACCCATCCCTCCATCCGCAAGCATCTGGAGGGTGGCACCCGCATCGGTTACGGCGCGCGTGCGATCACCGCCGGTGGCCTGCTGTCGTTGCCGAAGACGGTGTTCCCCGGTGGCGCCCTGGTCGGCTGCGAGGCCGGCTACCTCAACGCCAGCCGCATCAAGGGCAGCCACGCCGCGATCAAGACCGGCATGCTGTGCGCCGACGCCGCGTTCGACGCGCTGGCTGCTGATCGCCAGCACGATGAACTGAGCGCCTACCCGAAGGCCTTCGAAGCCAGCTGGCTGTTCACCGAACTGCAGCAGGCCAAGAACTTCAAGCAGTGGTTCAAGAAGGGCCAGACCGTGGCCACGCTGATGACCGGTGTGGAACAGTGGCTGCTGCCAAAGCTGGGCGTGCGCAATCCGCCGTGGACCCTGCACCGCACGCAGCCGGATCATGTCTGCCTGGAACCGGCAGCCAAGCACACCCGCATCGCCTACCCGAAGCCGGATGGCGTGCTGACCTTCGACCGTCTCAGCTCGGTGTTCCTCAGCAGCACCAACCACGACGAGAACCAGCCCAGCCACCTGACGCTGAAGGACCCCAGCATTCCGGTGAAGGTGAACCTGGCCGAGTACGCCGGTCCCGAAGCCCGCTACTGCCCGGCCGGTGTGTACGAGTTCGTCGGTGAAGCCGACAACGCACGGCTGCAGATCAACGCGCAGAACTGCGTGCACTGCAAGACCTGCGACATCAAGGACCCGACCCAGAACATCGTCTGGGTGACCCCACAGGGCGGCGGCGGCCCGAACTACTCCGGCATGTGATCGCCGCGGGCTGCGACCGCGTGTCGCAGCCCGTCCGCTCCACCGCGCCGCTATCCTGCCCGCCCATGCGTGCTCTCCGCCTGCTCATCGCCGTTGCCGTGGCCCTGGCGGCCACGGCCTGCCAGCGTCCGCCTGCAGCACCGGCCACGCCGGAACAGGCGCACCAGCAGGCGATGCAGCGCGCGTTTGAACTGTGTGCCGGCTGCCACACCGTGCAACCCGGGGGCATCCACCGCTTCGGGCCGAACCTGCACGGCGTGATCGGTCGTCGCGCCGGCAGCCTGCCCGACTACGGCTACTCCGATGGCATGCGCCGCGCCGACATCACCTGGACCGCGCAGACGCTGGATGCGTTCCTGCAGTCGCCCACCCACATGGTGCCCGGCACGCGCATGTACAACGCCTTCCCCAGCGCCGAACGCCGCGCGCTGGTGATCGCCTACCTGCAGCAGCAGTCGGCTCAGTGAGCCAGGCGCTGCAGCTGTTGCTGCAGCCGCGCCACGAAGGTCGCCACTGCCGCGAACAGCGACGCCACATCGGTTTCCATCGCATCCTGCAGGCGCTCGACCAGTGCATTGGCCTGCCCGGCCAGCACCGTCGCCCCCACCGCGCCCAGTCCGCCGGCCTGCCGATGCAGGTGCAGCGCGGCAGTCTCGCGGTCACCGGCCTGCACGGCGCGCTGTACGGCCGCCAGATCGCCTTCGCTGGCCTGCAGCAGGCTGTCACGCAGCTGCTCGGCCACCGCGCGCGAGCCGAAGCGCTGCTGCAGGGCCGCCAGATCAGGCAGCGTATCGCCATCGTCGGCCGCCACCTCGACCACCGGCACCTCGAACGACTGGCCCTGCGCCTGTGGCAACCAGCGCAGCAGCGCGGCGCGCAACGTTGCCAGTGACAGCGGCTTGGCCAGCACCTCATCCATGCCCGCCTCACGGCAGCGACGTGCATCGTCATCCAGCACGCTGGCGGTCAGCGCCAGCACGGTCAGCCGCGGCTGGCCATTGCGGCCTTCGCGTTCGCGCAGCAGCCGGGTGAAGCCAAAGCCATCCAGCACCGGCATCCGGCAGTCAGTGATCACCAGATCGAAGCTCTCCGACGACAGCCGATCCAGTCCCTGCTGGCCGTCACCGACCATCACGTGCGGCACGCCCAGCTGCTGCAGGCGCCAGGCCATCATCGCCTGGTTGGTCGGGTGGTCCTCGATCACCAGCACCCGTGCCTCGCGCAGCGGCGCAGGCAGCAGCGCCATCTGATCCTGCTCGGCCACCAGGGCTTCGACATCGCCACTGCCGGCCTCCACCAGCGACAGCCGCACCTCGGCGCGGGTGCCCTCGCCCAGCGTACTGTGCAACGCCAGCTCGCCGTCCATCATCTGCACCAGACGCTGGCAGATGCTCAAGCCCAGCCCGGTGCCGCCGTGGTCTCGCTGGATGTAGGCGCCGGCCTGGGTGAACGGCGCGAACAGGTGCTGCAGCTGTTCCGGTGCAATGCCGATGCCGGTATCGGTGACACTCAGGCACAGCGGCTGAGCCCCCTCCTCGCTGGTCGGCCCCAGCACCTCCAGCTGCAGGCGAACCTCGCCCTGCGCGGTGAACTTGATGGCGTTGCTGAGCAGGTTGAACACGATCTGGCGCAGGCGTACGCCATCCACTTCGTGGGCCGGCGCCAGCTGCGGGTCGATCTGCACGTGCAACGCCAACCCACGTGCACTGGCCTGTGCGGAGAGCAGGCGGCACACGCTCTCCAGCAACGGCCGCAGTGGCTGCGGCACCGGCTCCAGGCGCAGTGCGCCAGCCTCCAGCCGTGAGTAGTCGAGGATGTCGTCCAGGATCTGCCGCAGCATCTGCGCCGAGTCCTCGATCACCCCAAGGATGCGCTGCTGTTCGGTGTCCAGCGGCGAATGCGCCAGCACTTCCAGCATGCCCAGCACGCCACTCATCGGCGTACGGATTTCATGGCTCATGGTCGCCAGGAAGCGCGACTTCGCTTCCGCCGCCTGCTCGGCCTCGGCCTTGGCCGTGACCAGGGCGTCGGCCTGTGCACGCGCTTCGCTTACATCCACCCAGTAGCCACTCCAGGTCACCGCACCGGCTTCGGCGGCATACGGATGGGCCTGGCTGCGCACCCAGCGCGCGCCTTCGCCCCCGGCGCGCAGGCGGAACTCGAGGATCAGTGGCGCGAACTGGCGCGCGGCCTGTTCGACGGCCTGCAGGATGTGCGCGCGATCGTCTTCTTCAATGCGTTCCAGCAGCATGCTGGCATCCTGCTCGGCCTGCTGCCGGCTGATCCCGAACAACGCCTGCAGATCACCGGCGATGAACGGAAAGCTGAGCACGCCATCAGCGCTGCGGCGTGCCTGGTAGACCACCGCAGGCAGGTTGTCGGTGACCTCGGCCAGTCGCTGTTCCAGATGACGCCGGCCGGTCACTTCGCGGCGCAGGCGCCAGTAGCCGATGCCATGCACCAACAACGCGGTCAGCAGTACCAGCGCCAGTGGCAGGCCCCAGTGCAATGCGCTTTTCCAGTCAACGCCAGTGCGATACTCCACCGCCAGCCAGTCGCCACGCAGCGCCTCATGCTTGCGCGGCGTCATCTGCAGCAGCAGGCGGTCGAAGGTGGTCGCCAGTGCGGCATGCCGCCGCTCCACCGCCAGCACCAGCTGATCATTGAAGCCTGCCGGTGCAGCGACCTGCAGGCGGCCGGGGAAACGACTGCGCAGCAGGTAGTCGACCAGCGCCAGATTGCCCACGTAGGCATCGGCCTCGCCATCAAGCAGTCGCTGCATCGCCTGTTCCGCACTGCGTGCCGCCATGATCCGGGCCTGCGGTGCCTGCTGCAGCACGTAGCCCCGCACACGCTCGGGATCGGACAGCAGCACGCGCTTGCCCTGCAGGTCCGACATGCCCAGCAGGGCTGGGCTGTCGACGCGGCTGACGATCACGTTCGGCACACTGATGAAGGGCTGGCTGAACACCCAGTCCGGCCCCAGGTAGCGCGAATCGGCCGGGATTCCCATCACCGCCTGCAGCTCGCCACGGCGGGCCTTCTCACGCACCTCATACCAGTCGTGGCTGCTCTCCGGCTGCAGGTTGGCGCCAGCCTGCATCAGACGGCGCAGGTACTCACTGGCCAGGCCGCTGGGCTTGCCCTGCTCGTCGGTGAACGACAGCGGCGCCGCGTTCGGTGCGAAACCGATCTTCAACGGCTGTTCCAGCACCCGCTTCTCTGCCCGGCTCAGCGCCAGCTGCGCTGATGCCGACCATTGCGGCGGCGGCAGCCAGCGTTGTGCCAGCGCGTCCCGTTGCGACTGGCTGGTTGCCGCCAGCGCGAGGTCCAGCGCTTCGGCCAATGGCTGCTTGCTGTTGGGTACACCGAAGTGCAGGCGTTCGGGAGGCAGATCGCTCGGCCGCAGCAACACCACGCCCTGCAGGCGCTGGGTGGCGATCAGTTCGGTGGCGACATAGGCATTGCCGATATAGACATCAGCTTTGTCGTCTCTGACCATCTCGAGTGCCGCCAACGAGTTGTTTGCGACAAGCTGACGGGCCTGCGGAAAACGCGCGCGCACCTGCGGACCGGTCAGGAAGTCCTGCTCGATCACCACCCGCAGTCCATCCAGATCGGGATTGTCCGAGGCACGCAGGTCGTCGGGGCGGCCCACCAGAGCCAGCGGTGCCTCGCCATAGGCGGCGGTATAGACCATGCAGCGGGTGCGGTCGGCACTCAGACCGACATTCATCACCACATCGATCTCGCCACGACATGCCGCATCCAGCACGGAGGTCCAATCCGGAAAACGACGGGCCTCGACCTTCACACCCAACTGACGGGCAAGAAGCGACAGATAATCCGGGCCCAGACCCACCTGCTGACCATCACGGAGTGACTCGAATGGTGGCCAGCCGCTGTCATACTGCCCCACGACGATGCTCGGATGGGTGGCCAGGTACTCGCGCTGCAGGGGATTGAGCGGCAGGAGGCCAGGAACGGCCTGCGCCAACGCTGCCGGCAGCGCCAGCAGGGCCAGCAGCAGGACCAGTCCGCGAACAGCCCAGCTACGCATCGGCGACGATCTCCTAGAATCCTGCCAGGGACCGCGATGGTCGCGGCCCAGCCAGCCCGGTGGCCATACTAGAGCATGAGCTTGCGCATCATCATCGCAGACGACCACCCGGTGGTCCGTATCGGTACCCGCGCCGTCATCGAATCGAGCGGGGTAGGCCGCGTGGTCGGCGAAGCCGACAGTGCACAGGCGCTGATGGCCCTGCTGGGCAGCCAGCCCTGCGACCTGCTAGTCACCGACTACTCCATGCCCGGCAGCCCCCAGGCCGATGGCTTCGCCATGATCGGCATGATCCGCCGCCGCCATCCCGACCTGCCGGTATTGATGCTCAGCGTCTCCAACAACCTGGCCATCCTGCGCATGGTGCTCGACAGCGGCGTGCTCGGCCTGGTCGACAAGAGCTCGTCGATGGACGAACTGCCGCAGGCCATCCAGGCGGTCTATCGTGGCCAGCCCTATATCAGCCGCAGCCTGCGCGAGCGGGTCGAGACCGCCGGCAGCTGGCGCATGCGCGAGGGCGACGGCAAGCCGCTGTCGCCGCGCGAGGTGGAGGTGCTGCGGCTGCTTGGCACCGGCATGACGGTGAAGGAAATCTCGCTGCAGCTGCACAAGAGCGTCAGCACCATCAGCCGGCAGAAGGGTGACGCCATGCTCAAGCTGGGCCTGAAAGGCGACGCCGAACTGTTCGACTACCTGCGTGACGGCAGGATCTGAGAGCCGGCTTACACGCCGGGGGCCAGCCACCGCCCTCTTTGATGTGCTGCGGATCTGTGCCAAGATGGCCTGGCATGAGTTCTCAATGCGAGGTCGAAGGAATCGACCGACTCATGTCCTCGCTCCCGTCCCTGGTGGATGGGGTGCGGTTTCCTGCCGGCCGTCTGGCCCGGCAACGCTGACCATGGAGAGGCGCATGCATCACCCCCCTGAGCTACGTTGGACCCTGCCGTTGCGGCCCCTGCGCGCATTCGCGGCGTGCCTGCTCGTCTCTCTTTCCGCTGCCGCCTGCAGCGCCGCCGATCCGGCCCCCTCGTCCTCCCAGCCTGGCGCCCCTGCGCAGGCTGCCAATGCGCCCCGACAGGATGTTGCCCCGATGCAGACCCCCACCCCCGATGCCGCCGTCATCCCGCCCGACGCGCCGACCGTGATGTATTTCACCTACCAGGTGGACGGCGATGGCGCGACCTCCTACGAGGTCCAGAACGGCAGCGTGGCGACCTTCTGGTTCGGCCACACCTTCACTCTTGATGGCACCACGTACTACACGGGTTTCTCCTGGGATACCCGCGAGCACTACGGCAAGCCGGGCGAGCAGACGCCGGCCGGTCCGGATGACCGCGCCAACCTCGCCGAGGCCACCTTCGTACTGGCCGGCACCGACGCCAGGAAGCCATGGAAGTTCCGTGGCCAGGAATGGACCATCGGCGCACTGGGCGCGTACGACAAGGCCGACGATGTCGATACCCGGCGCAAGCCGCTTGAACATCGCACCACCGACGGCCGCCTGCTGCTGGCGGTGCCGACCAGCAGCTTCGACCGTGGCATCAGCAGCACCGGCTATGCGCTGCTGCTGTTCAACCCCAAGCGCAGCGAAGACGACGTGGACAGCAAGGTCTGGCGCTATGTCGGCTCGGTGCGCACCGGTGAGGACAACAGCGCGGCCTGCGACGAAGGCAACGTGATGCCCTGCACCAACAGCGATGGCGAACTGGCCTTCGTTGCCGACGGCAACGGCCTGCCGCGACTGACCGTGACCTTCAAGGGCACCACCATCGAAGCCCCCGGCAAGACCCGCGCTCTGGGTGCCGGCGACGCCGTGCACTACACCTTCGACAGCGCGACCCAGCAGTACGTCGCGCCCTGATAGCACCCGCCACGCGCGGGTTACCTGTTGACCGACATGTTCTTGACTCACGGATGAGTCCGGTTGGCGATTCGCGGCATGCGCCGCTCCATCAACCCCGAGGAAAACGTCATGGCACAGCATGACTACAGCAGAAAGGAAGTCCTGGACATCGTCGAGCAGGTTGCCCGGCACAAGGGCATCCCAGTCGATGACTTCATGCGCTTCGCGCACATCGAGACCGGCGGCAGCTTCAACGAGCGCGCCCACAACACCTCGTCCGGTGCCAAGGGCCTGTTCCAGTTCGTGCCCGGTTCCGCGCGCCAGTACCACCTGACCGGCCACGAGTTCGACCCCACCCGCAACACCGAAGCGGCCGCGCAGATGTACCAGGACAACCTGGACTCGATGGCGCGCCGCAACGAACGCACGGGCCAGCCGTACCTGTCCGGCGGAGCGACGCCAACCGGCCTGGATCTGTACCTGGCCCACCAGCAGGGCAGCGCCGGCTATGGCTCGGTGCAGACGGCCATCGCCACCGGCACCTTCGGCGTGGTGCGCAACGGCCATGGCGAAGAGATCAACATGCGCCGCAACGTGCTCAACCAGATCGGTTCCGATGCCAAGGCGCTGACCGGCCACACGCTGGCCGAGATGCGCGGCATGAACGACGGCGACCTGGCGCGGACGTTCTCCAGCTACTACATCCACAAGTACGCGGCGATCAGCATCCCGGAAAAGAACATTGCCCCGCAGACGGTGGCGCAGGGCCAGGGCCAGTCCCCGGCAGCGCCTGCACAGGCCAGCGCAGCTGTGGCGGCGGGCGCAGCCGCGCTGGCGGCAACCGCAACGGCGGCCGCCGCGCCGAAGCCGGGCATTGAACTGCAGGCCGCCTACGAGGCCGGCGTGAAGTACGACGATGTCAGGTACGCCATCAACATTCCGGGCCACGCGCTGTACGTACCGGGCAAGACCGGCAAGAACGTGGAGCAGGGTTACATCGACTGTTCCGGTTGGGTCGGCACGCTGCAGAACCGGACCATGGACGAGATCAACCAGAAGGCCGGGCATGCGGTGTTCAGCAAGGCTGACCGCATCGACCTGGGCAACCTGGGATCCGGCGGCATCGTGCGCAAGGCGTTCGACCAGTCCGGCGTGCTGCTGGACCGCGACGCGATCCTGAAGCCCGATGCGCTGAAGGAAGGCATGATCATCGGACTGGATACGGCCAAGACCCGCCATGAGCACTGGAACGGCATCGACCACATCGTGATGGTGGTGCGCGACCCCAACACCGACAAGCTGCTGATCAGCCAGTCCACCGGCAGCAAGGGCGTGCACACCATGCCGGTCGAGGACTACCTCAAGCAGGTGAAGGAGCACCCGAACTGGAAGCTGTACGCCTCCGATCCGCTGTCCAAGGCGCGCGACCTGCTGGAAAACCGCACCCAGTCGCATGAGCAGACCCAGGGCAAGCCTGCGGCCGAGCACAAGGCCGCTGCCACCCCGCACGCCGAACTGTACAAGCAGGGTGCGCACAGCGAGGGCGTGCGCAAGGTGCAGGAGCAACTGGGCCACCTCGGCTACGTCGGTGCCGACGGCAAGCCGCTGGTCGAGGATGGCCGCTTCGGCCGCAACACCGACGCGGCGGTGCGCCAGCTGCAGAAGGACAACGGGCTGGTGGCCGACGGCATTGTCGGGACGAAGACCCTGGAAGCGATCAAGGACGCACGCGAACGGCCGTTGCTCAACGACGAACGGCACCCGCGCAATCCGTTGTTCATCCAGGCCAGCAAGGGTCTGGAGCTGATGCCGGCAGGCACCTTCAAGGATCGCCACGCGCTGGAAAGCGCCGCCGCAGCCCTGACCAAGGAGGCGCATGCTGCCGGCCTGCAGCGTATCGACTCGGTGGTTCCCAGCCCGAACGGCGAGCGTCTGTTTGCCGTGCAGGGCACGATCGGTGACCCCGCCGCCAGCCGCGTGGCGGTGGATACCCGTGCCGCCAGCGAGCAGAGCCTGGCGCTCAGCAGCGGTGCCGTGCAGGGCGCGCCGAACGTGCTGCACCCGCAGCAGGATGCCCAGCAGGAGCAGGCCCGGCAGGCACAGAAGGCGATGGGCGTCTAAGCCCGCAGCGCCTTGGGAGAGAAGGGAGGGCCACGTCCGCGTGGCCTTTTCCCTTTCTGCCAGCTGAGCGGCCGAGGCCGCTTTCAGCCTTGCTTCATGCCGCCTGCCGCTAGATGAATGCGCAAGCCGCACGGTGGACCAAGCAATGTTCCGGCAATGTTGGAACGCCAGCGTGGACACCACGGCAGCCGGGGCGCCCCACGCCCTCCCTGCCCAGCGTGGCATGCACCTCACAGGAGAACGAACATGCTCAGTACTTCCGCACTCAGCTTCCGTGGTCTGGCGATGGCTCTGGCTCTGGTGGCCGGTGTGGCCGTGGTCAGCGATGCCAGCGCGATGTCGAGGAAGGACAAGCGCACCCTGGTCGGCGCCGTGGTCGGTGGCGTGGCCGGCAACCTGCTCTCCAACGGTGATCCCGCCGCCACTGTCGGCGGTGCCGTGGCCGGCGGTGCGATCGGCAACCTGACCACCTCCGATCGTCGCGACCGTCGCTATTACGACAACCGCTACTACAACGACCGTTACGACCGCCGGTACGATCGTGGCTATTACCGCAGCGGCTACTATGACCGTGGCGACGACCGCCGCTGGCAGCGCGAGCGTTACTACGACAACCGCTACTACCACGACCGCGGTCGCCATCGCGGCTGGTAAGCAGGACGGCATCCTCCATGCCGATGCACGGACGGGCGGGTCGATGACCCGCCCGTTTGCGTTGGCCGCGTGCATGGCGTTGAATGCGCAGCCTTGGATGTGACTTTCCCCACCGGGGCTGCGGCATGACGTCTTCCTCCCATCGCGTGCAGGGCCTCAACAACGACGAGGTCCCTGCCGACTGGCCACCGATCAGCGCGGCGGACATCGCGTGGCTGAGTACGCGTTACCCGCAGCTGGGCGGGCACAGCCAACCGCGCTGGCACAGCCCACGGCCGCTGTCGGCCGCCGCCATCGTCGACGGCGTGGACGGTGCGGTGTTCATCAAGCGCCACCACCACAGCGTGCGCAGCGCGGCCTGCCTGGAAGAAGAACACCGCTTCATCGCCCATCTCGCCGCCGCCGGCGCGCCGGTGGTGCAGGTGCTGCCGGCGGTTGATGGCCACACCGCGGTCGAACAAGGCGAATGGACGTTTGAACTGCACGATGTCGGCGTGGGCGACGACCTGTACCGCGACGCGGTGTCGTGGTCGCTGCTGACCGATGTTGCGCAGGCCCGCGAAGCCGGGCGCGCACTCGCACAGCTGCACCGTGCCTCGGCCAGCTATCACGCGCCCCAGCGCAGCACCCATGTGCTGGTCGCGCGCGACGATCTGATCCGCGCCGACGATCCGATCGCGGCCATCAAGGCAGGGCTGCATGAGCGCCCCGGGCTGGCCCGCTATCTGGCGCGCATTCCGTGGGAAGTGCAGCTGCAGCGTGACGTGCTGCCATGGCATGCCGGCCTGGCCCAGCGCCTGCGCGACGAGCCACGGCTGTGGGCGCACAACGACTGGCACGTTTCCAACCTGCTGTGGCGCGATGGGCAGGTCGGTACCGTGCTGGATTTCGGCCTGGCCTCGCCCACCAGCGCACTGTTCGACCTCGCCACCGCGATCGAGCGCAATGCGGTGGCGTGGCTGGAACTGGAGCGCGGCATGCAGGCGGTGCGCATCGATATCGCGCTGGCGTTGCTCGACGGCTATCGCCAGGCGCTGCCGTTGTCGGCGGCACGCGTGCACCTGCTGGCCGACCTGCTGCCGATGGTCCATTTCGACTTCGCACTGTCCGAAGTGGAGTACTTCGAAGGCATCACCGGTTCGACCGCGAACGCGGATGTGGCCTGGCAGCCCTTCATGCTGGGGCATCCGGCATGGTTCCACAGCGCGCCGGGGCAGGCACTGCTGCAGGCGCTGCACGCGGCAGCCTGAAGGGCTCCGACTCGCAAATCCGTACCATTTGTAGTGAAATGGTCACCTGAAGCGGGGGTGCCTGGATCTGCCAGGCTGAGAGAGTCCCTTGGAACCTGATCCGGTTTGCACCGGCGTAGGGAGCTTTGAGCCGCAGCCACACCCCCGTCATGGGCCGGTGCACCTGCGCGCCGTCGCTTCGTCTCCCTTGTTGTCCGAAGACGAACCGAATGAACCGCTGCCTGCGCCCCACCCTGCTCTTCCTCGCCCTCTGCGCCGCGCTGCCGCTGCATGCCCGCGAGGCCGAGGCATCCCCTGATGCGGCTGCCACCGGCGCCGAGCGCTCGCCCACCGAGCTGGCGGCGGTGCGCGTGCAGGCCGGCAAACCGAAGGCCGATACCTCGCGCGTAAACGCCTTCGGTGGCGGCAGCTGGAAGGACACGCCGGCCTCGGTGAACGTGCTCGAGCGCGATTACCTCGACCGTCGTCAGGTGCGTTCGCTGTCCGAGCTGGCCAGCAACGATGCCTCGCTGGGTGATGCGTATGCACCGGTGGGTTACTACCAGAACATCGCCATCCGTGGCTTCGCCCTTGACGCCGCCACCGGCTATCGCTTCAACGGCCTGTCCATCGCCGGCGAACAGCGCCTGGCGCTGGAGAACGTGCAGTCGGTTGAGATCCTCAAGGGTGAAGCCGGCCTGGCCGCAGGCGTGATGGCGCCGGGCGGCATCATCAACTACATCGGCAAGCGCCCGGCCGAAGTGCGCACCGCCACGCTCGGTACCGACTCGGAAGGCTCGCGCTACGTCGCCGTCGATGTCGGCCACTGGATCACCCCGCGTTTCGGCCTGCGCCTGAATGCCGCGTGGGATTCCAGCAATTCCTATGTCGAGCACGCCGATGGCCGCCGCAATTTCTACTCGCTCGCGGCCGACTGGCTGATCGGCGAGCGCGGCAAGCTGGAGGTGGATGCCAACTACCAGACCAGCTCGCAGCGTTCGGTGTCCGGTTACCAGCTGCTGGGCGCACGCGACCTGCCGCGCGGCGTCGACCGCGAGCACCTGCTCGGCTACCAGCCGTGGCAGCGGCCGGTGGATATCGCCAGCACCAACATCACCGCCCTGCACACCTACGACTTCAACGAGGCCTGGCAGTCGCGCGTCTCGGTCGGCCACAGCCGCTCGGTGATCGATGACAACGTCGCCTTCGCCTATGGCTGCTACTACGCCGTGCAGTGCGCCGATGGCAGCGTGCCGGGCAACTACTTCGCGCCCAACGGCGACTACGACGTCTACGACTACCGCAGCCCGGACGATACCCGCCGCAACCAGCAGGCCCGTGCCGAACTGCGTGGCCGTTTCGAGACCGGCAGCGTCGGCCATGAGCTGACCCTCGGCGCCGACTACTTCCGCCGCACCGTGGACAGGCGCCCGAGCGTCAACGAGTACGTTGGCACCACCAACATCCAAGACGCACCGGTGCCGGTGTTCGCGCCGTCGCCGAAGATGCCGGGCCCGTCCGCACGTCGCCTGGACAGCCGCCAGACCGCGTTCTTCGCGCTGGACCGGATGAGCTTCGGCGATGACTGGCAGTGGCTGGCGGGTGGCCGCTTCGTGCGCCTGGACGAGCGCGCCTACGACAAGCGTGGCACCCCGCAGCGGCACAGCCGCCTTTCGCGCTTCCTGCCGCAGACCGCGGTGGTGTGGAAGGCCACGGACCAGCTCAATGCCTATGCCAGCTACGTGCGCGGCATTTCGCTGGGCCAGGAAGCGCCGTTCTGGACCAGCAATGCCGACACCTTCCTGCCGTCGGTGCAGTCGCGGCAGCTGGAAGTGGGCGTGAAGTACGTGCCGGTCGAGGCGCTGACGCTGGGCGCGGCGCTGTTCCGCATTTCGCAGCCGTACCAGTACGCCAAGCCGGACAACAGCGACGTCGGCTACACCTTCGTCGAAGAAGGCACGCAGACCCACACCGGCCTGGAGCTGACCGCCAACGGCCAGCTGACCGATGCGCTGCAGATCGTTGCCAGCGCCAGCGTACTGCAGGCGCGCGCGCGCGACACCGGCACGCCGGCCTATGAAAGCCATCAGCTGGTGAACGTGCCGAAGGTGCGTGCCAGCGTGCACGTGGCCTACGCGCTGCCGTTCGTGCAGGGCCTGGATGTGACCGGTGGCTGGCGCTATGCCGGTGCCAATGTCGCCCGCGCCGACGGTGGGGTGCGCGCACCGGACTACTCGGTGTTCGATGCCGGCCTGCGTTTCCAGCATCGCCTGCATGAGCGCGCAGTGACCTGGAACCTGTCGGTGGACAACGTGTTCAACCGCTTCTACTGGCGCGATACCGGCAGCAGCGGTGGTGACTACTACCTGTTCCCCGGTGCACCGCGACAGGCCCGCCTGTCGGTGACGTTCGCGCTGTGAGCGGCGTGATGCTGGAGTGGACCGCCGCGCTGTGCAGCATCCTCGGCGTCTGGCTGATGGCCCGGCGCCGGCTGGCAGCGTGGCCGGTGGGCCTGCTGTCGGTGACGCTGTACGGTCTGGTGTTCACCGAGGCCAAGCTGTACTCGGACACCCTGCTGCAGGTCGCCTTCGGCGGCTTCCTGGTCTATGGCTGGCTCAACTGGCGGCAGCACGCCGCCGATGAAGGCAGCATCCGCATCGTGCCGCTGGCGCGCGGCAAGCTGCTGCGCGACCTGGCCATCGGCCTGTGCGGTGGCGTGGCGCTGGGTGCGGCCATGCACACCTTCACTGATGCCGCACTGCCCTGGCTGGACGCGATGCTGACCGCGCTGAGCCTGGTCGGCCAGTGGTGGCAGGCGCGCCGCCACGTGGCCTGCTGGTGGGTGTGGATCGCGGTGGACGTGGTCTATGTGGGTGCGTACCTGTTCAAGTCGCTGCACGTGACCGCCGCGCTGTACGTGTTCTTCCTCGGCCTGGCTGTATTCGGCCTGCGCGCATGGAGCGCCGCCGCGCGTGGACCGCAGGTGGCAACCCGGTAGAGCCACGCCATGCGTGGCTGTTACGGGCAATCGGCGCGCCATCCACGCATGGCGTGGATCTACGGGGTCAGGGCCAAACCCAGCCGCAGCGGCTGGCGCATGTCGGCCGGTGGGGCCGCCTGCAACGGGCCGGCCTGCAGCGTCGCGCGCAGGTCGGCGTCGACCTGGGCATCACCCAGGCTGTCGAATTCCAGCTTCGAGATGCGGCCATCCGCCGCGATCCACACGCTCACCGGCAGCGGCGTCGGTGTATCCGGATGTGCCTGCAGCCATTCCAGCACGCGCTGCGCCTGCGGGTCCTGCTCCTGCTGCAGGCGCTGCTGCAGCTGCCCCCCCACGGCGGCGGCGTAGGCCATCCAGTGCGCAGGGGCTTCCTGCGCGGACACCGCGGCGCTCCCCAGTGCCAGCGCACCGAACAACGCGGCCAGCCGCTTCCACCCGCGGCGTGCGCCGCTCCTGTTTCCGGTCATGGCCATCGCCCGCCTCCTGCACTCCCATCCAGCACGACATGGTCGGCGCGGTAGATGACAGGCAGATGGCGGGTGAGGAGCGTACCGGACTGCGATGGATCGCCTTCGATCAGTCTAGGCAGGCCTTTAGATCGTCCCGCGCCCAGCCGGTGAGGCCCGCTCCCTTCCAATAGCGTGCAGACGTACCAGCCGGGGCAGAGGCAAGCTCGACAATGGCGATCACCCCATGGTTCACCGGATTGTCGATGACAATGCGCTGCCCGGATTCGGTCGGCAGTACACGCACGACCTTGTTGCGCTGGGTCCACGTCTGCGACAGGCACACGGTGACCTGTTGCACCGATTTCGAAGAATTGAACAACTCCGGCGCTTGCTCAAGCAGGCCAGGCGCGGTTGAGCAGCCAGCGATGGCCGCGAACAATGCAGCTGCGAAGAAGCCTCTCAAGACAGACATACGTGCTCCAGGTGCATGCGGATCCTCCGGTTACTCGCCGAGATCGGCCAGCACCTTGCGCGAGGGCGCGAAAAAGGTCACGCCGGTGGTGGCGGTGGAGAAATCGAGGATGCGGTCGTGCAGTGGCGCGGGATTGCCGATGAACATGCGCTCGAGCATCTTCTCGATCACCCACAGGCGGCGCGTGTAGCCGATGAAGTAGGTGCCGTACTCGCCGCGACCCGGGTTGGCGAACGGCATGTTGTCGCGCAGGATCTCGTGCTCGCCGTCGGCATCCTCGATGGTGCACAGCGTCTTGTGCGACTTCTGCGCATCGGCCGGCGCATCATCCAGCTCGATGTTGTCGTGCTTGGTGCGGCCGATGATCGCTTCCTGCGCCTCGGTCTTCTGCGCGCGCCAGGCGTCGAGGTTGTGCAGGTACTTCTGCACCACCACGTAGCTGCCGCCGGCATGCTCCGGGTCTTCCTCACCCACGATCGTGGCTTCCGGCAGCGCCAGCCCTTCCGGGTTGGCGGTGCCATCGACGAAATCGAGCAGATCGCGGCCATCGAAATAACGGAAGCCGGCCACGTCATCGACCGTCTCCACCGCATCGCCGAAGGCCATCAGCAGGTTGCGCTCGAATGCCACGATCAGATCCATGGTGCGTGCGCGGATGTGATACAGCAGGTCGCCGGGCGTGGACACGGCGGTGTGGGTCGCGCCCTTGATCTCGCGGAACGGTTGCAGCTCACGCGGCGGCGTGGTGCCCACCAGCGGCTGCCACACGCGGTAGCCAATGGCCACGTTGCAGGTGAAGGTGCGCTCGATCTCGCGGATGGCGGTGTTCTTGATCAGGTCATCGGTGCTGGCCAGTACCTCGCGTGCCTTCGCGATCGACGCCTCGTCGTCCTTCACCTTCAGCACCAGGAACGCCGCCGAATGGGTCAGTGGCGCGGTGATCTGCTGCGGCTCGTTGTCGAGCGTGTGATTGAGAGCGGTGATCGGTGCGGGCTGGGAGTTCACGGCGGTTCCTGCTGGCTTGAGGCGGGCGCATCGCGCGTGGCGATGTGCGGGCGATCATAGCCGAAGCTCCTGATCGGCGACGGAGCGGTTCTCAGGTCGCGGCGGATACCGCGTGCGTTTGAGACAGCGCCATGACACTGCTAGCCTGCGCCATGAGGCCGGCAGCACGTGGCCATCCCTGCACTTCACGGAGGAAGACGCTGATGTCCCATACATCGATGCAGTGGCTGCGCGCATCCGCCACAACCGTGGCCCTCGCTCTGGCGCTGGGCACACCGCTTGACGCGCACGCCGCTGCCGAGGATCCCTTCTTCGCCGCCCTCGATCGCTACGGCGCCGATGACTTCAGCGGATGCGCGCGACTGCTCGGCGAGCTGTTGCAGCGTGGTGGCCGCTTCCCCGACGGCGGCGAGCTGCTGCTGGTGGAATGCACGGCCGCTGCCGGCGACCGCAGCCAGGCAATGGACTACGTGAACCAACTGCTGCCCCGCGGGCGCCTGTCATTCGATGATCTGCTGCACAAGGATCGACCGGGCCTGAACGCCCTGCGCGCCGATCAGGCGTGGCCGGACATGCAGCGGCGCGTGGAAGCCGCCGAGCAGCAACGCCTCGCGCAGCTGGACGCGCCGTTGCGCAAAGAGCTGCTGGAGCGCGCCGCACGTGACCAGGCCGCCCAGCATGTGGCCATCGACGCGGGGGGTGGCAATGCGTTCAAGGGCGTAGCACCGGTGGCCCAGGCCAATGCCGATTGGTTGAAGACCATGATTGCCGACAAGGGCTGGCCGACCTATTCGCGGGTCGGCCATGACGGGGCCAAGGCGGCCTGGCTGATCGTCCAGCACGCCGATCACGATCCCGCGTTCCAGGCACAGGTACTGCCGCTGATCGAACATGCGGCGAAGGCCGGCGAGGCCGATCTTCCCGATCTGGCGTTGCTGACCGATCGCGTACTGCTCGCGCAGGGCAAGCCGCAGCGTTACGGCAGCCAGTTCACCACCACCGGCGACGGCACGATGGAGCTGCGGCCCACCGAAGACATGGACGGACTGGACGCACGGCGCCAGGCCATGGGGCTGCAACCGCTGGCGCAGTACAAGGCCACGCTGTCGGAGGCGTATCGCAAGCCGGTCCGCTAGGGCCGTATCAGCCTGGACGCATCACGGGTCGATGCAGACAACGTACTGCCGTGGGTCGGTCCAGGCGATGCGCAGATACGGACCTTCGAGCAGACCGCGGTCGCGAAGCCAGGCAAACACCTCGGCCGGGCTCCATTCGCGACCGGCCAAGAACGCTACGCCCCGGTCACGCAGGGCAGCGAACAAGCGGGCTTTGCCGATGTCGTCGCCCACTTCGGCGCACAACGTCGCCGCCTGCCCCGCCATGCCGAGTGCCTGCAACGCCGCACGCGCGTCTGCGTCCAGCACCACCACCTGCACGGTATTGCCGTCGGCCTGCTGCACATACGCGGAAATGGGGATCAGCATGCGCTGGACTCTGCCTGGCTCGGCCCAGTATGCATGCTCCGCGGCGGGTATCAGCAGGTTCAGGTCGCATCACTCCAGACCGCCAGTTCGTAGCCGTCCAGATCACGGAAGTGGAAGCGGCGGCCACCGGGGAACGCGAACACCGCCTGTACGACTTCGCCACCGGCAGCGATTACACGCTGCTGTGCATCGGCCAGGTCCGCGCAGTAGAGGATCACCAGCGGCCCCCCGTGGGCACGCACCGGCGCGTCGGCCACGAAGCCACCTTTCAGACGGCCGTCGTCGAACTCGGTGTAGGCCGCGCCGTAGTCGGTGAAATGCCAGCCGAACACCTCGCCGTAGAAGCGTTTGCTGCGGGCAATGTCGGCGACGTTGAATTCGATGTTGTCGATGCGGCGTTCGGCATCGTGGGGCGCGGTATGGCTCATGGCGTGGCTCCCGGGTGGGAGCCCAGCTTCAATCAGCGCGGCATCGCGGTCTTGAACGAAACGGCCATCATTGGCCCCATTCGAGGCGCAGTTCGCGTGCGGTCATGCTGGCAAGCTCGCGCGCCTCGCGGCTGAGATGGGCCTGGTCGGCATAGCCGGCCTCTGCGGCCAGCATCGCCAGCGAGTGCTGCGGCAGCGCACGGCTGTGGCGCAGGAAGCGTTGCAGGCGCAGGATCCGCTCCAGCGTCTTGGCGCCGTAGCCGAACTGCAACTGGCTGAAACGTCGCAGGCTGCGCGGGCTCAGGCTCAAGTGCGCCGCCAGCGTATCCAGCGTGGCGTCACCCGCGGCGAGCGCCCGGAACAGGACATGTGCACGCTGCGCCGACGTATCGAGCGCGGACGCACCCATATGCTGCTGCAGGCAGTGCGCCATCCGCTGCAGGCGCAGTGCAGGCGCGGTGTCGCCGATGGAGGCCGCAGCCTTGTTCGCCCACGTGCCCTTCAGATCGGCCAGTGGCACGGCCTGGCCGATGATCCCGGCCAAAGGCAGGCCCAGCGCGGCCAATGCCTGGCCGGGACGGAAGCGTGCGCCCAGCACCTGTGCACCGGGTGCCAGCGCCGGGTGCGCGGCCACGCGGTCCGGGCCGACCACGAACAACGCACCGTCGCGCCAGAGGATATCCACGCAGCCATCGGGCAATACGGTGATGTGCCCATCGGCATCGGCAGGAAGCTGGCTCTGCCAAAGCTGGCCAAAGTGGCCACGCAGCGGCGCAGGCGCCAGATGCTCCTGGTAGGCCGTGCCGGTGCCTGCGAGGGAGGAAAGGTCGCCCATACCGCATTGTGGCGCCACAGCGCCCATAAAAGTGAAGCCCGGCGCGAGGCCGGGCTTCGGTTGGCGTGTGGGAGAGAGAGAGAGTCACACGCCAGCACAACACGCACTAACGACAGGCGTTTGTTACCAGGTGAAGCGCGGACCCACGAACCACTCGCGGTCGCCGGCCTTGGCCAGCTTCACTTCGCCGCTCAGGCCCCAGTTCTGGTTGAACTTGGCGGTGGCGCCGACACGGCCGTAGAACTCGCCGTCCGGGTTGTAACCGTGCTTCTTGCTGAAATCTTCGTAGCCGGCCATCACGTAGCCTTCCACGTACGGGTTGAACGCGGTGCGCACGCCCACTTCGGTGGAGTAGCCGTTGAAGTCCAGGCCGCGCTTCTCGTCGTACTTCTGGTACGCAACACGGGCCACCAGGTCGGTGTTCGGTGCGATGCCATAGTTGTAGCCGACACCCAGGCGCCACTGGTCGACGTCATTCTTGAACTTGTCGGTTTCCTGGGCGCTGTAGTCGCCGAAGATGTGGAAGTTCGGGTGCACCGCCACGGAACCCTTCACCTTCCAGCCATCGGCGTCGCCGCCCTTGGCATCGGTGTTCACGTAGCCGCCTTCAACGTAGTTGTACGACAGGCCATCGGTTGCCGATGCAGCGAACGGCAGAGCAGCCAGAAGACCCAGGGCGAGCAGCGAATTCTTGTTCATCGGGACACACCTTTAATTATTTTGGTTTCGTCGGCCGCCTCCCGGGAGGGGGAGAGAGAGGAGGCGGTCGACAGGTGTGAATTATCCGTTAGGGGGTCTAATCGACCCTGAATATTGAACTGACTGGTGTATAAATATGGTTCCCGTTCAGGGAACTCTGCATGGCCGCATTTTAGACGGGCAACCATAGGTTTGCGTTTTTGCTGAACCTATGGTTGCGCAAGGGCTGAAAACCTTTGGTTGCAGGAACCCAAGGGGTCTGGCGTCCACCGCTCATTGGGCCTCGACAATGGCCAGGCAGGAAGACGCCCAACAATTGGGGGAGACCCTCACGCGGCTTTTGGAGGGCCGGAGGCAGTGAAGGTCGGACAAAGCATTCGGTTCAGTGGTGCCGAATCCGGAGAAAGAGAGGCTGACGTCTCCATGGTAACGTCCGCTATGGATCGGACGCTGTCGCCCCACGCAAAATATCCCTCTTGCCGCTGATGGCTGCTTCCGGCCAGGAGCGAACGTTCGAAGCGCTGGAGCTGAGCGGCGGCGAAGCCGTCCGCCTCGAACGAGATGTTAGGCGGCGCCCCGAACTTACGCAAAAAAAAAGCGTCCCGAAGGACGCTTTAGTGTAGGTGGGGAGTTACGCCATTCACTGCCAAGCCTGCCATTACTGATGATGCAATTACTGTGGCTGACTGGGTTGTAGCAAAAAAGACTGCTTTAAAAGAAAGGATTGTTTCCATATTGATACCTCCTGCAAGGTTGATGATGGCATTGGTAATTGTCGATGGCGAACTTGCCATGACTCCTAGGACAACACTAGCAAACAACAAACAGGCAGACTTTCTCAGCAGCGACGGATTCGAACCGTCCTCACCTCCGAAGACTTCTCAGCCCCAATCATACTCCCGAATGGCTAAAGTGTCAATGTTTTGTTAAGCCCCAGGCGGGCGAAGCCGCCTAACGCCTGAATCAAGCGGCAACGTTTTTGGCCCTTTGTAGTCGCGAAACACTGCATCAGATCCCCTAGCCACCCAATAGACGGACCTCGGGATCCGGTTATTCGTCATCTTCATAGCACGCCGTATGGCGGACTATTCCGTTGATGCCGCTCTATCTTATGGCTGCAGGGTCCGGCTAGCACGCCGACGCATAGCCGGATCGAGCGATCAGGGACGGAACGCACCCAGAGTGGGGTTTCGAACGTCCACAATGGGGCGGACGCTGCCATCGCGAGACGACTACCGCTACCGGCCAGAAACGGGCATCCGCCCTATCCTCTATAGATCTTTGTAATCCCGTCCCTGCCTGATGTCTATTTCCGACAACGAGCAGACTTTAGAAATGCCCCGACTAAAACGCATGGCGCAGTCCATCCTTTATCGGCGAGGTACAGGCGGGCAAGCACTGGGTGGCTAGGACAGAGCGGACGGCTGTCGCTCGACTTGCAAGGCTTTCGCCCCGTCAGGACCGCAAAGGGCTTCGCCAGTTAGTCCGGCCCATACCCCTACTCAGGTGGCCCGCCTAAGAGGTCAGACGCGGACATAGGTCCAAGACTTGAGGCCCAGGCGCTTAGCCCAAGTCTTGGCCGTCGCCATGTCACCGGCGCCGAGTAGACGCGTTCGATCCAAATGATCGATGAGCTCCCACCTGCCCTCGCTGCCCTGTTCTGCCGGTTCATCGAAGCAATAGAACTGCATCACATCCTTAGTCGTGGCCAGGTAGTAATCAGCTGTAATTGCCTTTGGCCTCCCATCAACCCCGAGGCCAGTGTTGTACGAAATGGTTGGCTGACGCGACATAGCCCGTTCCTTGCGGATGTGACGTTGCTAACAACGATACCGGGAGCAGACACCCGCCACCACATGCAGGCCCTCGGCGCGGCGTTGCTCTGCCGGGTATGCAGTTGGGCCCAGCAGCAGATGCTGGGCAGAATTCGGTCAGGACAAGCGACACCCAGGGAGCGGCACCCTATCGACGCGGATGAGCGTTCTCGGGAGATTACCTCTCCCCTGCCGTTTGTCGGAAACCTAGGCTATGGCTCTTTTTACAGAAGTTGAACGGTGGTACGGTTTTCGTACATTCATGATGCGATCCTGGTGGATTATGAACGACAAAAAGCAGGAAATCGAAGCGTGTCTTGAGAAGTTCTGGGACGATATGGCGATTGATGTCGGTGAGGATCCTCAAGACACTGGCTCCCTGATCGGTGCGCCCTTGGATTCATTGACCGTGATGGAGGTGATGCTGGAAATCGACAAGTTGCTCAATCGAAAGATTCCAGCGGACATCGTGATCCGCAAAGGTGGATATGAATCGCGGGAGCAATTCGTCGAACAATTGACCGCGGAGGTTCTAAAGTACGTGGCGGAGCATCCCGATGACTAGTCTCGAAAAGGATGCTCAGCGGGCAGGGATGGCGGAGCGGCTGCGGCAGTCTCGGGAGTATGTAGGTCTATCTCAGGAGGAAGTTGCCATCGCCCTTGGGATCTCGCGTCCAGCGGTAACTCATATCGAATCTGGCAGTCGAAAAGTGGAGGCGACTGAACTAAACATCATGGCGCGCTTGTACCGAAGGACGCTTGAATACTTGCTCACCGGGAGGGAGCCACCGCCGCAAGCACCAGAGCAGTTGGCTTTCCTGGCGCGGGCAATCAAGGGTCTCTCAGGCCGTGACCTCGATGAGGTGGCGCGTTTCGCCGAATTTTTGAAGCAATCAACCAAGGTCAGTCGAAAGGAGTAAGGAATGCTCCCTCACATCAAGAACGCCGCTAGGCGAGCCGCTGAGATCTATCAAGACTCCGGTGCCAAGGCCCGTGTGGAGCACGATGGCTATACGCGTGTCGATCCCTTTTTAATCGCAGGGAGGGAAGGCGTTCCTGTACTTCTGCGACCCATGGACAAGCTTCTCGGGGCGTTCATCCGAGACGAGGTGTCCGGCATCCTCGTCAATTCCGAGCGGTCGGCGGGACTGATCCACCTGACGTGTGCCCACGAGCTCGGACATTACTTCATGGGTCACGGCACTACAGCCGACGATTCGATGGAATTTGGGCCCAAAGTGGAACGTCAGGAACAGGAGGCGGATTGGTTCGCTTACCAACTGTTGACCTCTCGCAGTCTGCTCGCAAATATCATGCGCCGAAAGGGCTGGAGCATTCAGTCACTCAAGCACCCGGTTACACTTTACCAGCTGTCTCTGAGGCTCGGAATTAGCTATACGGCGACGGCTTGGTCTCTCGCACGACAAAAACTCTTGCATACTGGTGAGGTCAAGGAACTCCTGAAGATCCAGCCGATCGACATCAAACAGGCGCTGCTCAAAGGACAGAATTTTGAATCTCGTAGGGAGGTATGGCTCCTCGACGAAAGTGATCGGGCGAGCGTGCTGGAGCCGCGTGCGGATGACCAGGTCTTGGTTCGTTTGAGAAGCAATGCCTCATCGGGCTACCTCTGGTCGTTGACTGAGCTAGCATCGGAAGGTTTCCAGATTCGCCCGATATCGTGTCGAACCGAAGAGGTGGTCGATCCGAGGCAGATCGTTTTCGGCGCAGCCACCGCGGAATTTCTACTGACCTACGACGACCCTGCGAGTCTTCCAGACGGCGAAACGCGTGCCTTTTCTATGCAAGAGCAGCGACCTTGGTTGAAGGGGGGCGAAGCTATCGCGACGTTCGAAACGAGGGCTAAATTTGAGCAAATCGAGCCTGGTCTGACGCGAGTCGCTAAGCGGAACTTGTTGAGCGAGGCGTCGATAGCTTGATCATCAAGGAAGAAATAGCCCTGCCGCAGGCAAACAATGCTGCACGCGACCAAGGGCAGCGCCCGACCTGTATTGCGTTCGCCCTATCGGAGCTAAATCTCCGATTCGCTCCGCAGAGTGAGGTGCTGAGTCCCGAGTATGTCTATCAAGGTGCCGCCACACTAACGTCCAATTGGGCCTCGGGTGATGGTGTCTCCTTAGGACTCGCGCTCCAAGTGGCATCGTTCGGGCAACCTACCGAGCAGGACTTCCCGTATCAGGCAACGGAGCCATCACCGCCTGTTTCGTTGCCGCCAGTTGGTTTGCGCCTCTATGGAAGAGCGCTGGATCTGCTTCCGCACGATCCTGATTCAATTGCCGACGCGATTCGAAGGAATCTTCCCGTGGGCATCGGCATGAGGTTGACTCAAAGCTTCTTCATTCCGGCGAGCGGAGTGGTCACGTTTGAGCAGTTGCCCCTGTCCAACGCACTACATGCAGTAGCAGTTGTTGGGCTTGGCAGGGCCGATGACGGCGCCCCCTATTTCCGAATTCGCAACAGCTGGGGCGACAAGTGGGGAGCACACGGGCAGGCATGGCTTCCCGAAATTTACATTCGCGAGCACGTTATCTGTGCGTTTGGAGGGTGAGAGTGGCTAAGGTATTTACAGGTGAAAGGCTAGTTCCTGTCTGGGTCTCCGCAGTGCGTAGCCTGAACGAAGCCCCTCAGAGGACGGATCGAAACTATGTCCTGGAGATTGCCTCCTCGACGATCCTCGGAGGCGGCGACTTGGACGTCATCAACGAAGTTGACGGTGTGCTTAGAGCCCGGGGCGATGGCGGTGGCGTTTTCACAGTTGCCGGGACCATCTTTCCGCAAGGACCATATCTGCGTTTTGGCCGTCCCGACTTCTACAAACGTTACCTTGAGCCCATGAAGTCAGGGAAGAAGCAGGGGACATGGGGGACGTACGCGATGCGCATGATGGATCGCGCCCACCCCAAATCCGGAAAGACCAGTAATCCTCTGGAAACGATCGTTAGCAAGCTCCGGACAACCAAGGACGACCGCAAAATTCTGTCCGCCTACGAGCTCGGCGTTCACGATGTGAACGACCTACTTGACGGCGAAGTAGGTTGCGAGCTTCCCATCTACGAGCCGGCGATAGACGGAGGGCGCGCGACCAACATCCCCTGTCTCAGCCACTTGAGCTTTAAGCTCGCCCCTTCGAAGGGCGCGGTCGATCTGACCGCAGTCTATCGATCGCACCACTACGCGAAAAGAGCCCTTGGCAACTTGGTCGGACTGAGTCAGCTATTGCACTTTGTCAGCAAAGAGTCCGGCTACGACCCCGGGGTCTTGACCTGTGTGAGTACGCTGGCTCACTTGGATGTGAGCTCGTTCGGAGGTGCCGATGCTGCAGCCGCGCTGATAAAACGGTTGCCTTAGAGCCCTGGGGGTCACAGCAGAGTCGCTTGATAGGCCCGGTCCAAGGCGTTGGCTGGCAGTCCATAGAAGCGACGCATGCCTTCTCGAAATTCCCGGACTCCTCCATAGCTAGGATGGCGTATGGTGATCACCTTGACGCCAAAACGCTGCGCATACGACGCAGCGTCCTGCCCGATCGCAACGATGTGCCGAATGTTCAACCAAGAGATCAGAACGCTATTCAACTCTTCAACTTGGGAGAGCTCGCGGGCTGTGAATCGACGGTTGGTGAAGGGGATGTCCGGCTCGTGTGGGTGAAGCGGGAATACGTTCCACAAGAGCGGGGGCGTTTCGATTGCTCTGATTGCGGACCAAATCTCTGCTGCTGTACGTTCTGCAAGGGCGGGGCCTTTCGTAGCCTGGTGCGAATGCGAGCCGGGATAGCGCCTGGCCAGCTCCGGAAGATGGAACTCATCGGTGAGGGCGAGGCCGGTTCGACGACCGCCTCGATAACCCAAGTCCCTACCCATCCAGATCGTGTCCACGCCAATCTCTGACACCGCTGCTAGGTAGGTGCGTAGATTCCTTCTCCTGCACTCAGCCGCATCCATACGATCGTGCACAGGGCAAACATCCGCATACGGATTGAAAACGTTGTCTAGGCTAAGGGCGGAGAGTGCTTTAACGAAGGCGTTTGGGGTCATTGCGTTGCTTGGGGATCAATAGGTCGAAACGAAAGTTCGTGGTTAGCCATGTCAACTTTGACCACTCCGCCACGGTGCATTGTAAGTAGGCGAAACACCTCAAATCCCTTCAGGATTGCTAGCTCCCACTGCCACAGCTTGCATCGGGCCACCTCGTAGCCATCGACCATGCTCTGGATCTGCTTCAGAAGCCCGTAATCGAGTTTGCCGGCCTTCACGCCATTGTAGAGCTCAAACTGTTTGGCGTGATTGAAGATCCAGGTGGCAATGCCTTCCTCGATGATCATGGCGCGCGCGCCGTCTTCGTTCTCATCAATCTTCCTGTCCGACTTTCGCTTGCGCTTAAGCAGCCCCCTCACAACGGGCGACCATCCAAGATAGGCAATGTAGGCGAGATGAAAAACATCATGAAAGCGGTAATCGTCCGCCTCGTTGCTGTTATCGGTGAGGCGATCCCCGATAAATACGCCGTTGAGCATCTGGACCACATATCCATCACGTTCGACAAACTCGATCTCAAACACCCTGGGGAACTGCTCATGGGCACCGAACTTGGTGTCTGGGTCGAAGTAGGCTGGATAGATCCTCTCGTCACCCGGCCATCGGCTAGAAATCTTGGAGAGGTTGTCGCGCGCAACGCTCTCGACGCGCAGGTCGAAGCATCCACAGGTGAGGACCCATTCTGCAAACAGGGTGCCAAAGTGTTCCCGCTGGGCTGGGGGGCTCAGCGCTTGAAGTTGAGTCAACGACGTGTCGGCCAAGCTCCCGGCGCTACTAGCAAGTTTGCCGAGCTGCCTGACTCTGTCCAGATCCCATCCTTCTTTGTGGGTATCAAGAAGTCCGTCAATCTGCCTAAAGCTTACGGGTTCAGACACGGGGCGATCGTTGTCTCCGAACCGTTTGCGCAGTCGACGGATGCAGTGTTCGCCAAGCTCATTAGGCGAGATGCCAAGAAAGGCCGCCGTGCTGAACAGGTACCAGAGTGCGTCGCCAAGCTCTTCGGCGGCTAGCGCGCTCTCCGGATCTGTCAACTGATCGCGTACAGACTTCTTTACCGAGGCGAGCAGTCCTCCCGTCTCCCCAAAGTACCCGAACCGCAGGTTGTCGAACTCGTCGGGCGTGTTCTCGAAGCGATTAGTTCTTCGAGCCTTAAGAGCATACTCTGGCAACGAGAGTGGTGGAGGCTGGGGTAGCGCGCGTGTCATCTAGCAGTCCTTCGCTGAAAGGGGTCATCAGGATAGTAACGCTTGCGTTCTCCCCAGAAGTATATCGGCTCGCACGCGCCTACAGCAGGCGATAAGTGTGGCTCGGTCAGCATCAACCGCACCCATAAGCAAGGCGCGACTGCGGACCGTCATCGTCACATCGTAGTGGGGATAGCGCCCCTTATTCTGAAACCACCGGCGCTGTAGCCCGAGTCGTGCCGCAAAGTCGTGAAGTTCTTCGATGGAGTCGGCCACTAGGTGGCACCATTCCTTGCCCCGCCAGCGAATGCCCTCTGAATCTACGTAGACGGCCATATGGGCTCGCAAATGTGCAAATAATATGCAAAACTTTAGCACATATGGCCGAGCGATTCCATACACGAGAGGATGCCCTGCAACTAGGAGGGCGCATGCGCGAAGCCCGGCATAGGGCTGGGATGACGCTTTTTTATGTGTCAGAGCAGACCGGCGTCGATCCTGGGCAGATCTCCAAAATGGAGCGCGGGAAAATGGTCACGCTCTCCAAAAATGTTCAAAAAATTTGCAACTTTCTAAGATTGCCTGCTTTTCCGGGGCCGTCACCCAAGACTGAGCTTGGCGCGAGGGTTGATGCGTTGATAGCAGGAGTTCCGGGCAGCGAGGCCGGGGTTGCCAAACTTATCGGCGCAATCGAGGAGCTGGTCCGAAGCACGACCTAGCTCGGCACCTGCGCACCTTAGGCTAAGTGACGCGGTCTAGTCCTCAAGCCTCGTCGCACCAGTATGCTACCCATACGCATACGCGCCGCACGGCGACTCAGGGAGGGGAACATGGAAGGCGTTGAGAATCGCATCGAGGAACTGATCCGGCGAACAAGGATCACCACCAGGTCGAGGTATCGAGCAAGCGAACGACTTGAGCGACACCACAAGTTCTCGCAGTGGACCGTCTCGCTGATTTCTGCAGCGCTAGTATTTGTGCCCATGATGCAAGCATTTAATATCCAGCTTGGCGTAGATGCAATTTATCTTAATGCAACACAAGCCGTGCTTGCAGTACTCGTTCTGGTCTACTCCCTGCTTCTTGGTCAAGAAAACTTCATTTCGCGATCAGAGGCAATGCATAGAAATGGGGTAGAGCTAGGGCGGTTTGCTCGAAAGCTCGCGGGCATCAGCGGCTCTGTCAAGGATCAGTACTACATCGCACTTACCGAGGAGTACTACGATATCTTGGAGAAGTACGGGAACCACAAGCCTATTGACTACTTGCTCACGCAGCTGACGGAGAAGCCGAGCACCGGGTCTGAATGGCTAACCTATGTAGTGCGGTGGCTCAAGGCTCGGGTCGTCACCATACTCATCTTCTCTCACTATTTCGTAGCGATGACCTTTGTTGGGTACGTTTTCTTTAAGCTCTTCCTGGCCATCAGAATGGTAGAATAGATAGGTAGATAAAGGCCTGAGATGCCGCCGAAGCCTATCACTGAGTTACAAGAGCGCGCATTCAAGACTGACATATGTGCTCTTCATAGCCTGAGTCTGCAAAGTTGCGAAGCGATGGTCCACAGGGTAGTTAGATAGGGTGCCATATGCCGCATGCCGCCCCAAAACCATTAAGCATATTGCAGTTCCAATTTTCTCCAAACTGACTCTTCCAAGGGACCTCAGCACAGCGCTTGCTGGCCAGACAAGCAACTTGCGATCGGCCACTTGATCCGCCCAGTGTTGCTGCGCTGTCCACGAATCTCCCCCAGCCCAGGCGACCGCATCGCAATGATTACCTTTGATCCCCCAGCGCTTGAAGCGAGTTTGCGTGACGCGATCACTCGATTAGGTAGCGCCTTCGGAATCGATTGGGAAGGAAGTGAACTGGATCCCAGCCTTGATCTGGATCTACGCGAGGACGCTGTTCTTTCTTTAGACACAATGGTCAGGCTGGATTTCCCCAGTTCAGAAGAGTCAGCTAACTTGCCGGTAAAAGAGTTGGTGGCCCTTGCGCTTGAGGTTACGGATCAGGCGACAACCTGCGACGGTCTCATCTATCACTCGAGTCTTCGAACAGTAGTCAGAGTGAAGTCACAGGACCTTCGATCTGAGGGATTCGTTGAAAAGATCAGCTCATTGGAATCCAGTGCCGGCAGGACCATCGCCGAGGTAGCCGGGCGTCCCGCATCAATTGCTCTGTTGTCGCTGTCGACACACTTCGGTGCAGCGGTTGTGGTAATGGATCACTACTACGACAAATACAATCCACCGCTGGGCTGGGATGAGGTTTTTGTCGAAGTACACCATCCGCAAGGGGCAACGAAAGAAGATGCCAATGCTCTAGTACAAGCCTATCTTTTTGAGCTGCACGTCACCCTAGGCTTGGAATTCTCGGAGGCTCCCCGCCCAGTCGATTTTGACATCGAGTACCCCGAAGACGAGGAGATCGGGGACTTGGTCCAAAGGGCAGCCAGCATGAGGCCACTACTTACCGGGCCAGGCCTCTTAGAAGTACTTTCCGAGTTCAATAGCGCAAACGGCCTGCATGTCGACGACGCCGCGCTACTCGTCTACGCAAAGTGCATTGAGTACGTGTCTGCCACGGTAGTCAGGGAGAAGCAGTACGAGGACCTTCGTAAGCGTCTATTGTCCAGAGATGCGCTCAGCCCCAATGCAGAGTTCATGGATGGGCTACTCGTTCTCTTCGAGGAGAATCGAATCTTCACCCGCGACGCAGAGGCGCTGCGTTTGTCGATTGAGCGCTGCTGTGATCCGCTTCCTATGAAGCCACATGCACCACGGATTCTTCGGAGCTTCTCCAAGATCGAACCAGGCAGTTCTGCGGAGCAGCGCAGACAGGCGCTCGTGGACCTGGCTGCTGTGCTCTCTGCGTCTAGGAATCAGCTCGCTCACGCCAAGGCCAACTATCGTACCACTGGGAAGGAGTGCCCACCTGAGCAGCTTTCGGGCTTGGTCTCATGCGCACGAATTGCTGCCGAGCAGTGCATCCGTTGGTACGCTTCACGCTCAGATGAGCTACGCCGAACCTGACAAGGCAGCGCTCAGTCTTTCCGCATGGAGATCGTCACCGATGATCCCAGGAGCGCCAGGAATCACCTCGATACGATTTGGACTTCAGCGCCTCCCGCGAAGCGAATAGGACGCCACCGCCGTAGCACCGCAGCCGTTACGTAGTTAGTCGACCAGGATTCGCTCGTTCAGCAGACTCTTGGTGACCGTCGCCAAGAAGCGCTGGAGTGCACGCCAGGAGCGTAGTTGTCAAATAGAAGCGCCTCCCCGATGCTAAAATTTACAAATTACGCGTCTTGGCTGATTCATGCCAAGAGAGGTAGGGAATCTACGCAAACCACCGCTGCGCACGCAGGACGGAAACTCTTGTCACCGGGAAGTCGCAATGGTCGACGTGGTTCCCTACCGCCAACGACGGTAGGTTGCCGAGTAGCTATGCACTAAAGCCCAAAACCACTTCGCGAGAAGGTTGCGCCTCTGCCGGATTAGAAATCGGCAAGAGATGGCTACGGTTGCGTCGTGGGGGGCTACTAGGCGCCTCTCCTGGCTCTAGGACGCTCGGCTGCGTAACCGTTTAGCCTTCAGCATGGCCATTGGGCTAACGGTCGGCACAGGGACGAGAAAAGTCAGCTGTTGCTCCAAGCCCAATGCTTTAAGGGTTGAGATCAGCGTGTGGACAGTTGATCCTTGCCCGCTCTCCAGTTGCACCAATGCCCTGCGAGAGATCCCTGCTTTGTCGGCCAACGCTGCTTGCGACACGTTGGCTAGGAGGCGGCGCGCCCTGATCCGCTTTCCTAGGGCCTCGGCAATTTCCTCAGGGGACTGGATTGGCATGTGACTCATTTGCGCGCAAATGTGCTCATTAGTGGTGTCTTCTCCCGTTGTGCGCGGAAAAGCGCGCAACTCTGGCACTTCCATAACTCATCGTAATGACGCGAAATCTCCCGCAGAATAGAAGCCTGGATAGACAGATCCTACATACCTGCAGGTGTCATGCGCACAACTGGCACCAGACTACGCTCAATTGCTGGTAAATATCATTGCCGCGGTCGGACCAACGAAGATGTTCGGCGTTGCCGTTCTGGAGCAACTGATCGTCGTCAGTCGGCTGCAGCTACGTTGCGCGAACCGCTCGGAACTGTGCCACGGTCGCGGGCGGAACTTAGCAATCTCGACGACTGGATGAGAGTAACAACGATGCCCGCAAACTTGTGGCTCCTGCGGTACACCTGTTGGCTGTGCGCGCCACGCTCGCGCCGGGAGACGCACTCCCGTGCGTACCAGTAGGCTCACACGATAGACAGCGATGAGCCAGGAGAGCAAGGTTGGGCGTTCGCACCAACGATAAGGGCAGCATATGAAGCCGACGATCTTGGCACTTGACCTTGAGGGAACGCTCATCTCAAACGCAATCAGCCAGATTCCCAGGCCCGGGCTCTACTGGTTTCTTGAGGAAATCCAGACGCTGTTTGATCAGCTGACGATGTTTACAACTGTTCCCGAAGATCGCTTTCGCAGCATCGCCACGCTGTTGGCTCGCGAAGGCAGTGCCCCGGCCTGGTTCGTGGAGCTGCCCTACATCAGGTGGTCGGGAAAGACGAAAGACCTACGTCTCGCCTCGCCAAATCTGGGTGAGGCACTACTACTTGATGATCACGGCCCCTATGTCCATCCCGGGCAGGAGCAACTTTGGGTCCAAGCCCCGTTGTTCGGTTCTCCCTATTCGTCAGACGATGATGGGCTCAACCTGGTACTCCATCGTTTGCTTGATCGCATCCGTAATGCGGACGCTGACTTGCGCCCCTAGCCCGGAACGGAGACGCGTAGCCATGCGCAATCGATCTTCGGTTCAGCTCAGGCTCGCATGACTCGCATCGCGTCCCCACGAGAGATCCTGGATGCAGCTGAAGCACGGCGCGAAAGTCTCGCCTCACAGTGGCTCAGTGCAGCACAGGTCAATGCCGGGCTGAACTTGAAGTTCGGCAGAGGCTGCCACAGTGCAAGTGAGTTGCGACGTCACGGGAAGCTGCTGGGCGTGTATGTCACGCACCCCATCGGCAGCTACCGCTACCCGACCTGGCAGTTCCGCCCAGATGGCCAGCCCGTTGAGCGATTAGCCAAGATCCTAGCAGTGTTGCGGGACTTTGGTCCTTTCCAGCGTGAGCCATATGGTCTGCGTCGCAGTACCGGTTGGGGCGAGGCGGAGTGGTTCTTGTCGCCGCACGTGTTGCTTTGGGGCGCGGTACCGGCCGCGATGCTGAGTGTAGACCCAGCCCGCGTGTTGCATGCAGTGCAGTGCGAGTTCGAAGAGGATGTCTGAGAGGGGCCTTACCCAGATGACTCAACGCTAGTGTTTACCCGACATCCTTCAATTGAAACTGAGTCTGGCAGTGCGGAACTAGTTGAGAGCGAATAGGCGGAAGCCTGCAGTCTGGCGGCCTGCAGGCCTCCAGCAATCCATGGCTATGCTCACCTGGTGACGATGCAGCAGCCGCCAACCGCCGAGACAGAGGCTCAGCCAAGTCTCTGCGACGCGTACATCGAGGACAACCGTAGGGTGAATGTCGAAGCTTCCCCTTAATTGAATCATGGTCCATTGCAAGAACAGCGACTCTTATTCATTCCCCGTGATCTCATACGACGGAGACTGATGGGTCCAGGTCTGCATAAACCCGGTCAACCTCATCGACTTGTTACGCGGCCCGAGGTGAATGGCACCGCCTTATCTAGGTGATGGCGTCCTGCCCGTCCAAGTAAGATCGCACATCTCTAAGTTCGCTCAAGCCTCCGCGGCAAAGAAACTCCAGTACGGTGTTCCCAGCAAACATGGGTGCCATGTTCGGCCGTCTTAACCAACTATCCGCCTGAATGGAGTCCGGCAGAAGGATATGAAGAGCTTTGTAGATGCCAAGTAGATAGCTAATCCGTATCAATACGTCGTCATCGATATGCTCGTATGCGCCTCGCACCCATGCCTCGTAAGAAGCATCAGGGGGACCTCCAAGCAACGTTCTCTGCTGGAGTCCCGACAGATCCCACCTCGCAGCGAGTTTGAAGAAGGCTCTTAATGCCGAGCCTGAAAGCTCCTCGCGACTGAACTGATCTGTAGGGATGCTCATCATGTGCTGATCTTCCAATCGACCTCCCTTAGAGGCACGTCGTGGCGTGCGAGAACCCCGCGCCCACAAGTGCGTCGTCATCTCATTCAACAGCCGGCAGCGTGCCCATCCTATCGCAATCCACGAACTACAATCCCGCGCTAAATCGCCTGACATGGCAACTGCTGTAGCAGTATGCATATCAGTTGATCGGATACGTGATCAGATAATCCGTGCACCACAAATGTGAGGATGTGCTCACTGTTTGCAATATGAAAGAGAGTGAGTGATGCTCGCCTACATGGTGCCCTTGTCGATACAAACGCTCGCACTTCGTGCAACAACCCCTGACCAACTCGCCGAGCAGGTGGCGGAAGAGTACGGGCTCTATGTCCGACTCTCAGAAGTGTGGATGCTGCTTGGCTACAACAGCATCAGCGCGGCCAGGCGCGCGGCGTATGACAACCGCCTGGGAGTAGCAACCTCGACCATTCCCGGCAGGAAGGGGCGCATGATCCGATCCAGAGATCTCGCGCAATGGCTTTTCACCGCAGCACGCGGCGCGGAAACCGTCAGCAATCGGCAGACTGCTCAATGATCCCATTCTTCCCACGGAGGACCTCCAGGTGAGCTAAGAACACTCTCTGGGGCAGAAAAGACAAACCCCGGCTGGCAGGCCGGGGTCTGTTTGAGGCGCAGCGATGACTACCGCTATGCCGAATCTACCCCCTTACCCCGATAGGAATCAACCCCTAGGCATTCCGGGAGGGAGGTGGCTGCCCGCCTCCCAGTAGATAGGCAGGGATCCATGAATCAAGAAGAACTGGCCCAGCGTCTGCGGGAGCAGGAGGGCCTCACTGTCGACCAGCGATGGCACATCCTTGAGGTGGCTAGCTCAAGTCCAGCGCGGAAGTCAGGAAAGGGTGCGCTGCACAACGTTGTGACTTACTTCAATTCAGTGAAATGTGGCCAGTTGATTACGCTGGAGAGTCATACTGTTGAACATCTGTTCGCGCTGACTCTGGAGCTGGATCCGGATGTGCTTGGCTACTTTCCGCAGGTCGCCTGTAAGGGGGTGAGATTTGGCAATCATGTGAGGAGCGGGACGCTGGATTTTCTTGTCGTCCGCACTCGTCGCGTTGAGCTAGTCGAATGCAAGGCCGGCTCCGCGCGTGACAGGTTGCTTTCGGCAAAGTCCGGTGAATGGATCGATGTCGATGGAGATCTTCAGAACCTTGCCTATGGTCCTTGGGCAAGGGAGCGCGGCATGGAGCACGTCCTGTGGTTGAGTCCCTCCCCAGTCGACACTCTGCTCCGGAACCTGCAGGTCATCTATAACGAGATGCGCGTCGTACCTGCCAACGGGGCTAAAGCCTTGGGCAGGCGAATCCAAGCACATCTCGCCGACGGCCCCAGAAGCCTCGATTGGATGATCGAGACTATCGAGGGATTCAGTGTGAGCCAAGCAGCAATTCTGCTTGGAACCCGTTGCGCCTTCGGCCCAGTTGAGCATGTTCCGCTCACGGATACGAGCAATTTCTTTCTGACCATGAGTCAGGCTCAGGCCATCGAGATAGGTGGCAACTTCTACGCGGTTGCCAGGCAATCTCGCAATCAACTGAGCTCAGCGTTTGCAACGGCGACGCTGGTCGATGCCACCAACGCCGAGAAGCGGCTCGCACTGATTCAATCTGCGCATGCCAAAGGCACAGCCGTCCCTAGGCACCTGCGTGAGATAGCACGGAATGTGGTCGAGGCACGAAGCAGAGGTGAAAACGAACTCGAGCAGTGCCTTACCAGGTTTCATGCAAGCGGCAACCGAATCAGCCGGCTGACCCCCGTTCAGGAGAAGAGGACGGCTGAGGTAATTCGCGCATACGCTGCAGGCAAATACAGGCAGAAGAAGGACGCGTACGCTGCACTCAAGGACGCCTGTAAGTCTGACGGCGAGTCGCCACAGAGCCGCCAGGCCTTCCAGCGGAAGCTCGATGACCGGGGTATAGAACTGCGGAAAATCCTTGCAACGCAAGGAATGCGCGGCTATCAGAAGAACCGGCCCCGCTCGGATGCCCGCGACCGATCAGGTGCAGCCTTAGCCAAACATGGAACCTTGCACGTGGACAGCACCAAAGCAGACGTCAGGGTCGTGTGCGACGATGGAATAGATGACAGCGCAGAGTCCGCCCTGCTTTACCTAGGAACGGATGAGGCGACTGATTTGCCGATGGCGCATTCATTTGTCTTCGGGCCAGCACGGCGCGATGGCCTGGCCATCCTGATCCGCAACTATGTCCGCAGAAATGGAAGACTGTTCAACAGCGTCTTTGTCGATCGCGCCACCGAGAATGAGTCCCACTTTCTCAGAGCTCTGGCCATGCGATATCAGTTCTCAGTCTTTGTCAGCCCAACAGCGGGTTCGAGCTTCAACTCGAACGTTGAACGATACTTCTCTAGGTTCAATTCGCAGGTGAGTCACGAGCTTGACGGCAGCACCGATCCCGACAAGGCGGGCCGGGGCGTGGATGGGAAGTTCAAGAGCTACAAAACTGCGAGGCACCGCTTTGAAACCGTTCAAAGGGTGGCCGAGGAGACGCTCTATGAGCATTTCCCGACTGTGCCTTTACAAGGCTTCGCGAGCCCGGCCGAACGTGGAGCCCACGCAGATCTTCTCTTTCCGAGTGCCGGCCTGTACGCATCGGTTGACGAGGAGTTCCTCTTCAGAACGGCGATCCCACACAGCAGCAACAAGTATGTTCCTGGACGCGGATTTGAGGTGTACGGTCGCTACTTCAACTCCAACGAACTAGGGGAACTCGACGCATCATTCGATGTTGAAGAGCTTCGCGTTGACCCAGAAGACCCGAGCTTCATCTGGGTTAGGACCAATCTTGGAACATTCAAGGCCTTCTGCAACTTGATTGGTCCTACAGCTCATACCTCCCTACTTGAGCGGTCGTTCAAGGGCATGTATGACCGGCTCTACGCGCCATCGCTTCTCGAAGCAAAGCAGATCGCGAGGCACGCTCAGGCGATGCGCACGGCAGCCGCGAATGCGAAGCCCATCACCCCGGCTCATCCCGTACCGAGTGAGGCTGACTCGAGTAGCGCTCCTTCGCCACCAGATGACACTCTTGTTGAACTCGACCTTCGCGGGATCAAGAAACGAGCCGTGGACGACTTTGACTCCATTGAAACACTGTGATCGGGCCCGTTTGAAGCAGGACAGAGCCCATCATTCAAACCCACAGGAGGCAGCAGTGACCAGCAACTCTGGAATTCCTTTTGTGAATCATAGCCGCATGAAGACTGCCTATTCCGAGCTCCTGAACGCCATTCAGAGTGCTCGCGGGGGCACATTCGTTTGGGCGATTGCACCTTCTGGCTCGGGTAAGAGCGAGATCAGACAAGCAATTCTTCCTGCGCTCGCCGGGAAGCAAATCTACTGGCCCGCCGGGACACTGCCTTTGATATCGGTGCGCGCAATGGCCAATGACCGCGGAAAATTCAACTCCAAGGATCTCACGCTGCGTCTCCATCACGCCGTCGTGGAACCTGACTTCAGCTGGCTTGAAGCCCAGGATCGAACGATCAGCACCGATGCGCACCATCTCCATGCGGAGGCGGAGGTGAATAATGAGCTGTGGAAGAAAGTGAGGGCAACGCAATCGCAGCCGAGACTGCAGCACAGCTTCGAATCAGTGGCGAAGCAGCGCCAGCTGAAGTACATCTTCTTGGAAGAGGCGGGCACCTTGACGATGGTGCATCTTCATCAGACCAGCTATGGCTACATGTCGAACCTAGTTCGACTGATCGAAGAGATCGGCTGCGTCATAGTGATGCTTGCTACCCATACTGCAGAGAGCTTGTGGGCGGGACACCCCGACGTATGGAATAGATCCCGGTTCGTCTACATCCGGCCGTACAACCTGACGAACCCGCAAGACGAGCGCGATTTCGTTGCGGTTCTCAAGGGCATCGGGAAGAACTTCAACCTGCAGGATCCTAGGATCCTCGTTAAGAATGCAGATCTGATGTATGCCAATGGTGCAGGCGTATTTGGCCCCACAATCGATGTCGTGCATCGAGCTGAGCTTCGGCGAAGGAATGAGGGGGCAAGCAGCATCACTGAAGCGCACTTGCACGCCAGCTCCTCAAGCGAGAAGGAGCTTGGAACAGTGTGGAGCAGCGTGTTGGCCTTCAACAAGCTTGCGGATCAGAAGCCCTTGAATGGCGAGAAGAGAATTGCTGACTTCCTGAAGCGAGTCGGTACGGGGGGAGTGGAGAGATGATGACTACGGCACACGCGGGGTATCGTTGGACAGCACTTCCGCCAATTGCGCCGATCGATGGCGGCACTGCCCAGACTGAATCGCTTGGAGGGTACTTCCAGAGGATGTGCGACACAACCGGGTTTACCAAGACACATCTCGCTGGAGTGCTTGACACGGTCGCCGGCCAGCCGATAAATGGACTGCGTGAGCGAAACAGCTTCGTTGGACCAGGGCAGGTGAGCCTCAACCGGGCGCGGGCGCTAGAGCAGTTGACTAATCAACGGCTGGTCGGCTGTACGCTCTCGCCTTTCATTAATGTTCTGCAGATGCGGGATGGTGGCCTTGCTGGCATCAATCGCCGCTGGTGTCCTGAGTGCCTACTGGACGCAGGCGAGAGTGATGGTCTGAGTGAGAGGCTGATCTGGAACTTCCTTCACTACTCGCATTGCTCCTTGCACTCAGTCAGAATCATTGATCGCTGCCAAGATTGCGGCAACAGTCAACAGTTGCGAAGGAGCAAGGCGGCCTTGTGCGCTTATTGCGGTTGCAGCCTGGCACGCGCAGCCACGCACGAGAGACCGAGTGCACTTCAATCTTGGGCCAACGCTTCGATCGAGGACGTCGTACGCTGGACCGCAACCAATCCTGACGTGGTTATTCCTGCAGAGAACTATCAGCGTTTCTTTGATGGGCTCCGTCAAGATGGGACATTGGATAGGCTGAAGATCGTTCACAACAGATTCTGGAGGGACGCAAATCGCTTTAGGCGAACTACCACCACTTTCAGAACGCTACTCAACCTATCCGCCATCAAATCTGTTGACATCATTGGAATTTTGACCGAACCAGTTCCGGCCTCATCGACGTCGTTGTTTCCAAGCCATGAGGTGGACGGTGAGATCGCCTTTGATCTTGAAGACTGGGGAGCACAGGCGAGGAAATTCGAAGTCGTACTCCACGCGCTCTGCAGGGCCAATACGCGTGTGTTCCCTAGTCAGCAGTTCCTCAGCCTACTGTTGGTCGCTAAGCGAAAAAGTTCTATCCACCGTGCGCCATCATTCAGCGCCTACATAGATCTTCAGATGCAACCTGGCCAGGATCTTCTGGCGGGTCGGCGCGCGGCCAGGAGAATCATGGATCTGTCTATGACCCTGCTGGGGAACGGCGTACGCGAAAGGGGCGTGGCGCGTGAACTTCTGGAGAGATTCGCTATTACGGCTGAAACAGCTAGAGAATGCGCCCGGACGGCGATGGTCATAAGGAAAGCTGTACTGTCCCAAGCGTTCTCAGCTGCTGGTGACCCTGCCGAGTGCCGCGGGAAGAAGACGAGACTTTCCCTGAGGAGGAAATGAGTGCGCAGTCGCTGCCAGGCTGGTGTCCTCGGCAGTCGCCCGGACCCTTTCCACACCGGACGGCCATACTCAACGAACGGGCGGAACCCCTCAATCTTTAAGTCATCTGTGTACCACACTGAATTCCTCCATCTTTCTGCTGCTGGATGATGCAATGGGAAGATCTAGTGATCGAGCTGGTTGGCGGAGTAGCCGATCTCTTGCTGAACTTTCATAGGATGAGAGCCACCACTCAACCGGAAAGCGGGGGAAGCTCCTTCGTGCTTGCTGGGCTTGTGACTGGCTCCTTGGGTGATAGGCAAAGTTGCCGGAGTCTTCGCGACTAGATCGGGACTGCGCGGGGCGCACCGCATCGCTTTCGGAGGCTACGAATCTGGGCATCGTTGACACCGGCCCAAGAGGGGTGATATCTGACCGTCTTGGTGCTCAGTAGAAGCTCCCGTCATCCGTAAAAGGAGCGTGTTCGGCTGCCTGACCGGGGCACTGGCAAGCAGTATTGGACGTCAAGGACAATTCGGAAGTACTTCTCCAGCTGGTCACTAGCGAAGGGGTAGGGAATGGCATGGATTGAGATTGCTGGGCTCAAACACATCGAGTCGCTGAAGTTCGAGATACCCGGTCCCGGGGTCCACGTTCTGGCGGGATCAAACGGTGCTGGCAAAACCACATTGCTCGCATGCCTGAGGCGAATATTTGACAGCAACTCCTTCCGCCGCCACTTCGCGACGTCCCGCGCAAGTGATCAGCTTGACCGTGTGGATTCAGCACGTATTAGCTATCACAGCGGGAATGTTGGCGTGACGTACGCCTATGCTGGCGAGCGCTGGGTCCCGACACCCCGTGGCAACAGCTCAATCCTGCGAAACCTGGGCTACCCGGCTGGCTACTACTTCGGTGCGACTGCCGATCGAATCACGCCTAATCCGGAGGACTTCGCGCCTCGTCGCGTTCGCCCAGCGGCACCAGAAATTCGCGAAGCGGCCAACAGGATATTCGGTACATCGAAGTTCGATCACCTTCGTAACATCAACCTTCGACCGGGATCAGGAAGCAAGGCGTTCCTGATTCAGACCGCAGCCGCTCCCTTTCGTGCACAGTACTACTCCGAGAGGAACTTCAGTCTTGGAGAACTATGTGTGTTGAAGATGCTTCGAGATCTTCAGGCGATTCCTCACGGTTCGCTTCTCTTGGTCGACGAGCTGGAGCTAGCGCTGCATCCTCGCGTGCAGATCGCCCTGCTTCGACATCTCGAAGCAATCGCCGGAGAGCGGGGTCTGACAGTAATTTTCTCAACTCATTCCGTTAGCCTGCTGAAGGCGGTGAAACGCAGGCAGATCATGTTCCTCGAAGCATCGGGGTCGGAGGTAACGACGGTTGTGGGATGCTTCCCTACCTATGCCCTCGGAGGGATTGCGTCCACAGAGGAGGCTGCACCTGATGTCTTAGTCTACGTTGAAGACGACGCGGCTATGTACATCAGCGAAGCGCTGGTCCAGATGACAATCAGCGCTTTATATGCAGACGAACAGCGCCTCTACCCAACTGTGCAGGTGGTCCCCGTCGGGCCGTTCATGAGCGTTATCAAGATGGTACGTCGAGGCTCTTCAATGCTGCCGAATACAACCCGCGTGACAATGCTCTTGGATCGAGATGTGAAGGATGAGAGTGTTGTAGGGTGGCGCGCAAGCGGAAGGCACGACATGTTGGCAATTTTGCAGGAGGTGGAGCCTGAAATTAACTATCTCCCTTGGACGCCTGAAGTTGGAGTCGCTGAGTACCTGAAAAACTCAACCGCTGTAGCGCAGCAATCCATTCGAGAGAAGTTCGGCGACCATCGGATTCACATATCGCAAGATCTGGTTGGTGCGCTTCCCTTGCAACCAGGTGGTCCACAGCGGGAAGCCTGCAAGGCAGCGGTTTCAAGGGTGGTTGAACATATCAGGGCTATCAAGGCTACACAGTCACGTGAGCACATTACACGCCAGCTTTTCGAGGTGTTTGCCGAACACTATTTTGAGCAGAATAGAGCGATAGTTATGGCTTTGGTTGCACCGATAGTTCGCGGGTGAGCATGCTCATCGCAACCGCCGAGCAAGACAGGTAACGAAGGCGCATTGCGCAAAACAACGGAAGATCCCGACCTCGCGCCAAGGCTAACGGTCTGCATTTAGCGATTAGCAGAGACAACCTTTCACCGCTTGGATGCATTCAGACGCCGGCAATAGCAGCGTTGATTTCAGTGTCCAGCATTTCACAAGCCTGCTGGAGGTTGGAGAAGGTTCGCGCTAGATTCTCGAACGCATCCGCTGCGCTTTCGCCGTATGACCAGAACGTGATCATGGTGTGCTTGCCATAGGCCGGGTCCTCGTCATCGCACTCAAAACTTCCATCGGAAAGCCACTGCCCGGTTGTCGATAGACTGGGGTGGAGGACTGGGTTAAGCGTGAAGCCAAGCACGGCTTCATTTGCCACAAGCTCGGAATCTATATCGTTGAGCACGGCCATCAGCCTTCCGCAGAGCCACTCATAATGCTCTCTCGAGCAGTTCAGCCTCTCATCCCTATACATGAGGAAGAGTCGACCATTGATGCGGATGCTGTGGGTGGAGTTGCTATCAGTGTTTGGACTGGGGTAAAGCATTCCGCAATCGCAGCTTTCAAAATGGGATTGGGGAGAATTCACGTACCTGAGAAGGTTGTAGAACGCTCGAACTCCGGTCTGCTCAGCATGCGGCACGAAGTCCTCAAGTAACGTTTCGATCTTCTCGGGATGACTTTTGAAATCAACGTAGCCGCTTTGGCCTGGAGCTCCCGCATCGTAAGGGTGCAGCCTGGTAGACATGTATGTAAGGCTAGGGTCGTAGTAGGTGATCATTTGCGGGCTGGGAAGATTGGCCGATAAGGGGCGATGGATGGTTTGCGATCCAGAGCGAGACCGGATGGCGAGGCTAGACAGCGTGCTCTGGTTCTAATCTCTGATCAGATCGAAGCTCGCTCCTGAAGCTGAACGCGCAAAGCGTCTTGGCGAAGCGAACCAAAGACATCCTCGCTGTCCAAGTTAAACAGCGCTTGGATGCTGCGGTCAAAACTGCAGCTAAGGCGACGAGCCGAGCAGGTGAAGAGCTGTGGGATTGCAAGCCTTATTGAGATTTATGAATGCGGCTCTAGGCTTCGTCCGATTAAACTGAGTAGGGGCAACCATGATTCTGCTCGAGGATCGTCATCTGACGCAAAGTCTTTGCTGGACCTATGTTCTGCCCTGAGAGGGGGCGAACGTATGCTTGCCAAGCAACCATAGTTGAGCGAGTAGACGGGGCTAGACGGTATGACCTTTGGTTGCCGAGGCGGTCAAACCTATGCTTGCCCGTCTAATTTCAAGGTGCGATCTCCCCCGCACTTGCTGCGCAGGAGTGCGTGGAGCACGCCTACTTCGAATTGCCTTCGCATCAGGGCGAATTGCAACTTTTCCAATAGCGGCTCACTGGCACCGTCCCTATCATCCGCGGCCACCATCGCTTCGAAGTGTTGAACCTGGAAGTCGTGATCAATCTCGTCCATACGAGCGTGGTCGTCTCGCTGCCGGATTGGGCTGCCTACTCGTACTCAGAGGAGGTGGGGGACAGTGAGAATTACGGAATCATGGAGAGCGTGACGTTCGCGGACTGAGCGATTCCGTGCTGCGCGCGCCCCGCAATCGCGCGTGAGGCGAGCCGATGCCTGATGGCGGGTGCTGCCAACAACGGCACAGAAGTTCAATCGATGTGACATCGGCTTCATACAGATGAATTGGCTGTTCTGAACAGGCACAAGGCGATCGGCCGGCGTACATCAGCTCGCCTGATCCCGCTTGTTAATGCTGAGTCAGAAATGGACTTCACAGTGCATCCACGTATTCAAATTCCAGCTGAAAGCGCTTGGTAGCGCCGGGAACAAACGCCGCTATATTCCAGCTTCCCCAGACGAAGGAGGGAGTGCAATGAACCTGAACCCGCAACACATGAAGACGGCCCGCGCACTTGCTGTAGCGCTCATCGCCACCGTCAGCCTTGGCGCCTGCGCCTCTTACAAGAACGAGTTTGCAACCATCAACTCGCGTCTCGATCAGCTCGACGTAAAGGTGCAGGGTGCCGCGCAGAGCGCGGAGTCCGCCAACCAGTCCGCACAGCAGGCCAACCAGCGCCTGGACCAGATCGAAGGCCGCGTGCAGCAGCTTGAAAGGGCACCTGCCGGCCGCAAGCCGCGCGGGTAATCGCTCCCTCACCGTTTGAATTGATCCACCTCTGTATCGGGTGTATCGGGACCCAGTGGCCTTCGCCGGCCACTGGCATCCTTCCACCGAGATTGCATTGCAAGGAGTCGTCCCATTCGCACTTCCTCCTCCCCTGCACGCCGCGCCCTCCATGCCGCACTGGCCATGGCACTGGTCGTCGCGTGCAGCGGCGTAGCCAATGCCAGGGACAAGGACAAGGACAAGGACAAGGACGCGTCTGCAACACCTGTGGCCGCCGTTGATGAGCTTCCGACCGACCAGAACGTGTCTGAGACAGTGATTGAACTGGCTGGCTGGGTCGTCGCCAGCAAGGACAACCAGGGCTATCCGTTCGCGATCATGGACAAGGCGGCGGCACAGGTACTGGTCTTCGGTGGCGACGGCAAGCTGCGCGGTGCAGCACCGGCACTGTTCGGTTCGGCCATCGGCGATCACTCGGCCCCGGGCGTTGCCAAGCTCGCACTGAGTGCGATTCCAGGCCATGACCGCACCACCCCGGCGGGCCGCTTCATTGGTGGCTACGGCCCCTCCGACGATGCCGGGCGCGTGCTGTGGGTGGACTACGATTCCGCCGTCTCGATGCACCCGCTGCCGCCAGGCACCCCGAAAGAGAAGCGCGCCCAACGGCTGGCAACGCCGACGCCGGACGACAACCGCGTCACCCACGGCTGCATCAACGTCTCGCCCGCGTTCTACGACCAGATCGTGCAGTCCACGTTCGAGAAGGGCGGTGTGTTCTACATCCTGCCGGACAAGGATTCGATCGCGAAGACGTTCCCGGAGTTCGCGCAGAGCCGCGGGGATGCAAAGGACGAAGACGAGAAAGGCGCGCGGCGCGCAAGCAAGTAGAAGTGGGTAGTGGAGCGCGTTTGCGTACTGGAAGTCAGGAAGCTGCGGCGCCCGCGGCCCGTGCCAATGCAGCGGCATGCGCATCGCCCTTCCGCTCGCTGTAACGGTCCACCAGGTAGCCCGTCCTGCCACGCGTCAACAGCGTGAACTTCACCAGCTCCTCCATCACGTCCACCACCCGGTCGTAGTACGGCGAGGGCTTCATTCGCCCTTCGTCATCGAATTCCTGCCAGGCTTTGGCCACCGACGACTGGTTGGGGATGGTCAGCATGCGCATCCACCGGCCCAGCACGCGCAACGTGTTGACCGTGTTGAACGACTGCGAACCGCCGCTCACCTGCATCACTGCCAACGTGCGGCCTTGCGTGGGCCGCAAGCTGCCATCCTCCAATGGCAACCAGTCGATCTGGTTCTTGAACACGCCGGTGACCGTGCCGTGCCGCTCCGGACTGACCCAGACCTGGCCTTCCGACCACTGCGACCACGCACGCAACCGCTGCACTTCGGGGTGGCTTGTGTCCACGCTGTCCAGCATGGGCAGCGCATGCGGATCGAACACGCGGGTCTCGCACCCCAGGTGACGCAGCAATCGCTCGGCGTCCAGCGCCAGCTTGCGGCTGAACGACTGCGGCCGAAGCGAACCGTAGAGCAGGAGGATGCGTGGCGGTCCCGGATCTGCCGCGGCGAGCTGGTGGTGATCGGGCTGGGGCAGCGAGGCGTGCACCAGATTGGGCAGGTGGGAGCTTGTGTTGGGCTTGTTCATTCGACTATTCTAGAAATATGGAAACGTTGAATGCAATTGCCGCCCTGACTGCGCTGGGTCATGCCACCCGCCTGGCTGCCTTCCGCCTGCTGGTAGAGGCTGGCCCGGCAGGTCGGATGGCAGGCGATATCGCCACGGCCCTGCAGGTGCCCCCAGCCACGCTCAGCTTCCACCTGAAGGAGCTGGTGCAGGCCGGCCTGGTGGAGAGCGAAAGCCGGGGCCGCCATGTCTGCTACCGCGCCAACTTCGATGCGATGAACGGCTTGATCGAGTACCTGACGCACAACTGCTGCGCGGGCTCGCCAACCGAGCAATGCGTGCCCACGGCGCCTGCCTGCAACTGCTGACCCCACACAGATCCTCTCCTCTCAAGGCAATTGCTCCATGACCCGCAATATCCTGTTCCTCTGTACCGGCAACAGCGCCCGCAGCGTGCTTGCTGAAGCCACCCTGCGCGCCTGGGGCGGCGATCGCTTCACGGCATTCAGTGCGGGCAGTCAGCCCACCGGTCAGGTCAATCCATTCGCGCTGGCCCAGTTGCAGGCCGAAGGAATGCCCATTGAAGGGCTGCGCAGCAAGTCGTGGGATGAGTTCGTGGATGCAGCGCCCATGAATCTGGTCATCACCGTATGCGACTCAGCCGCAGCGGAGGCCTGCCCGGTGGTGTTCGGTGACTTCATCCGCAGCCACTGGGGCCTGCCCGATCCAGCGGCCGTGGCGGGCAGCGATGCCGAGAAAGCCACGGCGTTCGCGCTGGCGCATGCCATCGTGAAAGCGCGCCTGCGTGCATTGCTCGCCCTGCCCGAATCATTGTGGTCCGACCGCGAGGCGCTGCAGCACACGCTGGATCGGATCGGACAGCTGCCGCCAACTGATCGCATGCCGTGACTGCCCCCATGAATCTGTTCGAGCGCTACCTGACGCTCTGGGTCGGGCTTTGTATTGCGGTCGGCACGCTGCTGGGCCACGTCCTACCCGCTGCTTTCGCGGAGTTGGCCTCGGCCGAAATCGCCAAGGTCAATCTGCCGGTTGCCGCCCTGATCTGGTTGATGATCATCCCGATGCTGCTGAAGGTCGACTTCAGCGCAATGCGCCAGTTGCAGCAGCACTGGAAGGGCATCGGGGTGACACTGTTCATCAACTGGGCGGTCAAGCCGTTTTCGATGGCGCTGCTGGGCTGGCTGTTCCTGCGCCATGCCTTCGCGGACTGGCTGCCCGTAGCACAGATCGACAGCTACATCGCCGGACTGATCCTGCTGGCGGCCGCGCCCTGCACCGCCATGGTGTTCGTGTGGAGCAACCTGTGCCGCGGTGATGCCAACTTCACTCTGAGCCAGGTGGCGTTGAACGACGCGATCATGGTGGTCGCATACGCACCGGTGGTTGCGCTGTTGCTGGGCCTGTCGGCGATCACCGTGCCGTGGGACACGCTGCTGTTGTCGGTGGGTCTCTACATTGTGGCGCCAGTACTGGTCGCTGCACTGCTGCGGCACTGGATCCTTTCGCGCAGCGGCGAGGCGGGGCTGCAACTCGCGCTTCGAAGGTTGGGGCCGCTGTCCCTGTCCGCACTGCTGCTGACGCTGGTGGTGCTGTTCGGATTCCAGGGCCAGCAGATCGTGAAGCAACCGCTGGTGATTGCATTGATTGCAGTGCCGATCCTGATCCAGGTCTACTTCACTTCAGGCCTGGCCTACCTGCTCAATCGTCGTTTGGGCGTGGCGCACTGCGTGGCCGGCCCTTCAGCGCTGATTGGCGCCAGTAACTTCTTTGAGCTGGCGGTGGCAACAGCGGTGGGGCTGTTCGGTGTGCAGTCGGGAGCGGCGCTGGCCACCGTGGTGGGCGTGCTGATCGAGGTGCCGGTCATGCTGTCTGTGGTGCGGATCGTGAACCGTACTCAAGACTGGTACGAGAGACGCGAAGAGCGCTGACAGATCAGAGTGCATCGATTTCGATTTACGTTCTTCGCTCCGCACTGTCGTCATCGGCTTGGTCGGGTACCCATACGCCACGTCATCAACTTCGATCCGTGTCGCATATTGCCCAAGCCGCTGCGGCCATTGCGGCGCCTCGGTCTGCGGCTACTTAACAGCATGCAAGAATGCCAAAAGCGTCTTTGATCAAGCGTTGAATGCAACTGTTCTGATTGGCACCGCGCAGCAGCACGCGTACAGATGACGTGCCATCGAAAAAGGATGGCCGGGCTTCGAAAACCCGTGCGCTTGTTTAACAACGCTTGCCCGCCGGCGTCACCCCTCGTGGCGCCGGCGGGCAATCCGTCTGCCGGTCATGGCGGGCGGAGCGTGGAGGCCTTGTGCCTGCCGGTTTCAACAAGCGCCCGGTTTTCGAGCCACGTCTCCGCCCGCCACCTTTGCGTGGCGGCTGCCGTCTGTCCTGCACGGAGCCTTTGCCATGAGCACACCCGAATCCTCCCGACTACGCACGCAGTACGTACCCGCCAACGCGGACGTGCCTTCGGAAGCGGCGCACGCGCACGATCCTCTCGGTTTCATCGCCACGCTCGACCGCATCGGCAAGGGCGCCGCCGCCGACGGCCAGCCCTGGCCCGAACGTCATCAGATGCCGGGCCGCCGCATGGCGCTGGCCGACGCGGATTGCGCATTGACCGGCCTGCGCGTGGCGCTGGAAATGCTGCTGGCTGCCGAGCGCGTGCGCCAGAACGGTCCCGACGAGGAGTACGTGGGCGACCGCGTGATGGAGGGCCTGATGATGGCCAGTCTGTCGCTGACCGCACAGGTCAGCGCACGCATGCGCCCGGAAGGGTGACACGGGGAACAACGCTCACTGCAACGCCGGGCACGGCCCGGCGCTGCGGCGCGCGCCACATCACTCGCAGGGCGCGCCGTCTTCCTTCAACGCGGCATCCTGCAGTGGCTGGCGCTGTTCGATCTGCGCACGTTGTTCCGCCGTCGGCTCACCCAGCCACCACACACGGCAGCGCGCGGTAAGACGGCCGACCATCTTCGACTGATCGGGCGAGTACAGCATTGCCAACGCGGTGCCGGGACAGTCGTGGGCCTGGCAAGCGGTGTAGAACCACCACGGCTCGCCCTGCAGCACTACCAGTTCGCCAGGCCCGCTGGGTCCGCTCAACAGGCGTTCGCGCAGCGAGGGAATCTCCTTGTCGGCGGATTCGGCCGCCGCCGTGTTCTTCATCAGGGCGTTGAACGCGGCAAGAACCTTCGGATCCTTGCGACCGCAGTCGTCCACGGCGTTGCCACCCACCAGGGTGAAGAAATGCGTCGCCAGCGGATTGTCCGCGCAGGTCAGTTCGCCGCCGGCGCTCGGGTCTTCCGGTTCGCCTTCGTTGTCCCATACCGCGGGATCCACACCGTCTTCGATGGACGGTTCCTTTTCGACCACTGTTGCTGCGGCGGCCGGTGCTGCATCCGGCGCCGGTGCCTGCCCGCAGGCCGCCAGCAGCGCGACCATCATCGCCATCCCTGTGATTCGCATCTTCATCGCGTGTCCTTGTCTGATCTGCGCTGCATCGTCCGCGTCGACGGCCGCGTGATTCTAACCAGCACCGCGCTAGGATGCGTTGACAGCTTCCCGTCATCGCCTGGAGCCGGACGCATGCGCCGTACACCACTCGCCATGATCTTCTGCAGTGCCCTGCTGCTGGCATCGCCGGCAATGGCATTCGGAGCTGAAGGCACGACGCCTGCGCGCCTGCCCGATGCCGCCCTGCCCGCGCCGCTGGACCGTGTACTGCGCGACTATGAGCAGGCGTGGCGCAACGGTGATGCCAAGGCACTGGCTGCGCTGTTCGCCGAGGATGGCTTTGTGCTGCAGAGCAACCAGCCGCCGGTGCGCGGCCGCAGTGCGATCGAGGCTGCGTATGCCGGCCAGGGCAGCAGCCCGTTGCGGTTGCGTGCCCTTGCGTATTCGATGGAGGGCAACACGGGCTACATCATTGGTGCCTACAGCTACGGCAACAACGTGGTCGATACCGGCAAGTTCACGCTCACGTTGAAGCGCGTGGGCGATGGGCCGTGGTTGATCTTCTCGGACATGGACAACACCAGCGCGCCGCCGCGGGCGCGGTGATGAATGCCGGCGGGCATGGCCCGGCGCTACCGGGCGCCAACCAAGGTTGGCAGCTACCAGAAGCGGGGTCCGTCGTAGATCCACGCCATGCGTGGATGGGGCGCGCACAAAAAAAA
>NZ_JAOCLC010000034.1:0-53921 GCF_029845105.1 Stenotrophomonas sp. GD03654
CCTACAGCTTGCGGCAGGTTGATTTATGCAACAACGCCGGCGGTCGGGAAGGTGTAGTCGACGCCGAGCTTTTCGAGGAAACGCTCAAGCTGCAGGGTGATGATCTGGCGCAGCGGCATCTGCAGGCCACCCACCTCGATACGCAGCACCTTGAAGCGACCGGCGATCGGGGCAACCGCTTCGGCGACCTTCGGGTGGCGGATCATCGGTGCGTAGGCAGCGTCTTCGGCCACCAACGACAGCACGGACATCAAGTGCGACTTACCGGTGCCGTAGTTGCCGACGATCAGCACGCCCTTGTGATCGACCGAGTCGTCAAAACTGAGCTGGGGAACCATGAGCTTGGAGATCCGCTCGGCCATGTCGTCGGAGATGACATAGGTCGCGACGAGCTTCTTGGCCTCGTCCGGGCGCCCGGCATCGAGCAGCTGAATGACTGACTCGATCTGCTCGAACTGGATCAGATCTCCGTATTTCATGTTCTTGGCCATATGGTTCTCTCTTCCCCGTAGCGTCAAATTTCGAGTACGACCACGCCGTCACGGCTGTAGTCACGATGTTCTTGGTGGCTCATGTCGGCGTAAACCAAGCGGTCGCCGCGCAGCTCGCCAGGCCAGACGGCCACGACGCGCTTGGAGTGAGCCAGCCGCCTGACAAGGTCAAGCGGGTTGATCTGCAGGCTGGGCTCGAACAACAACTCGAGGTTGTCGAGCAACAGCGGGGCTTCAGTTCGTTCCCCGAATGGTTCAAGTTGCGCGATCTCCCGCAGCAGTTCGCCTGCCGAGAAGCCGCGCTTGTTGTTCGGTGTGGCTGCCAAACGGCGCCCCAACTCCAGGCCGACGTTGAGCGGCTCGATGTTGAGCTTGGCGCTGAGTTGGCGCAGCAGTTGGGTCTTGCCACTGCGGCTGGGACCGACCAGCAGGATCAACTTGCTGTTGAGGTCGCCGATTTCGCCGATGAGTCGTTCGAGTTTTGCGAGCATGCTCATTCCCTCAGTCCGACTCGGCTTCGAGCCGCTGTTGATCAGGGGAGCGGTAGCCCGGCGCCAGCACGGCATTGCGCACACCGTAGATGGCCAGGTGGTCCTTCAGCCACAACCGGTACTCGTGCCCGCGCAAGCTGTGGTCGGGCGTGCAGTCCACACTCCATTGGCGCAGGATGTAACCGGCGGTGGCTGCCCGCAGCTTCATCCGCAGCACGCCACCCTGCATGCTGTAGTCCATCTCGGTGATCTCCGGCCGGGGTTGATCCGGGTGCGGCACCAGCTCCAGCTCGACGATCCGGGTCCACTGAATGTCCTGGTCGCTCATCTCGTGGGGCGCCACTGGCTGCCCCTTGAGCACCACCGGGCGCTTGATCCGGGTGATGACGAAATCCCGGAACTCCTGCGACTTCCGGTCGAAGGCGCGGACGTGCCAACGGAGGCCGTTGTCGATCAGCGCGAACGGGACGATCTCCCGCGCGGTGCGACCGCTGGAGATGGAGTGGTACTCGATGCCGAGCGGGCACTCGTAATGAATGGCCCGAGTGACGCTCGCCAAGATTGTTAGGTCAGGGTGAGTGAGCCGGGACGGGCTCTCGCTGGCCACCCACGCCTTGATGTGCATCGGTTCACCGTCGCCAAACCCCTGGGTCAGCCACGACAACACTCGCTCGGGTGGGAAATCGAAGATCGGCTGGAAGCTCGAACCCAGGACGTAGAACTTGCCTTTGCCGTCGTAGTCGATATTGCCCGGAGCCAAGTCCTTGTACAGCGCCAGGTCCCTGGACGCGGCAGCGGACTGGATACCAAAACGCGCGACCAAGTCCTGGCGGCGCATCTCCCCAATGAAGCGCAGACGCAATTCCACGAACGCGAGACGGTCACGCTGTGGCTGGGTGAGATCGGCAAGCTGTTGGTGGGGCATCCTGACTGGCTCGTTCGGGTTAGCGAATGCTCGTGTAAATTTCTGCAAAAAGTATATGGTCTGCGTGGAAAGACGTCTATAAATCTAAGTTGATTCACTAGTTAGCTGCATTATGATAACCATTTTTGAGATGCAAATGAGTGATCCTGCGTGGACTGGCAGGCGCTTCAGTCCAGCGCAGCGCGCCAGGAGTGACGTGGACTGGACGTGCATCCAGCAGGTCACTGCGGACGAGAGCTGGTGCGAATAGATCGCTGATACGGAACAGGAGCACGGCCCATGGAACTGCGACACCTTCGCTGCTTTGTGGCTCTCGCAGAAGAGCTGCACTTCACACGGGCCGCAGAGCGCCTGCATATCGAACAGCCACCCTTGTCCCGCGCCATCAAAGAGCTTGAGGATGACCTGGGCGTGGTGCTCTTCGAGCGCAACCGCCGAGGCACGGTACTGACCGAAGCGGGTGCAACGTTCCTGCAAGATGTGCGCAGGGTGTTCGCCGTCCTCAAACAGGCTCAGGAGAACGTCCGGGCGGTCGCTGCGGGCTTGAGCGGAAGCCTTCGCATCGCCGTGTCCGACGGCGCAATCGATCCCAGGCTGTCGGCCCTCCTGGCCCGCTGCCGCGAGGAAGAGCCGGAGATCGAGATTCGCCTGTCCGAAGTGCCGTTGGCCGATCAGTTGCGTGGTTTGCGCTCAGGTGACTTCTCGATCGGGTTTGCGCACACGGCGGAAGTCGGCGACGACATCGTTACCGAGCCACTCTGGCACGATCCGCTGGTGGTAGCCGTGCCCGCCCGGCACCCTTTACTTTCACACAAGGCTGTTCCGCTGCATCAGCTTGCGATCTACCCACTGGTCTTATGTGACCCGCAGGCATGCGAAGGCTACCATCGTGAACTGGCGCGGCTGCTGCGGCCTTTGGAGCGTCCACCCGACGTCGCCGAGCACGTGTCGTCATTGGACATGATGCTCACCCTGGTCGGTGCCGGCTACGGGGTAGGCTTCATCACCGAAACCAGGATCGCGGCGAGCCTGCGCCCCGACGTGGTGATCCGCCCTCTGGCCATGGATTCCGCAGTCATCACGACCTACTTGCTACGGCCCGCCGGCGAGGACTCGCCGGTGTCGGTGGAGCGATTCATCGCGCGCCTGCGCGCGCACTCGGACGATTGATCCGCAGCGGCCAGGACTGGCTGCCTGAAGCCTGCCAGTGCGGTATCCGGAGGAGAAGTCTCGTCAATAATGTTCACTGGTGGTAAAATTCCAGGGTACTTACGCTCGTCGCAACCCGTGAGAAAGCAAGCGCCATGAATGTTGGACAAGCCATTCGACTGTGCCGAACGCAACGGGGCGTCTCTCAAAGCACCATTGCGAACCGAGCCAATTGCTCCGTGTCGTACTTGTCGATGCTTGAGAACAATAAGCGCGACCCGACACTTTCGACGGTTACAAGAATTGCCGAGGCATTGCATGTGCCTGTCGGCCTGCTGTTCGTTCTGGCTGCCGACCAAAGCGAACTGGGTGCGATAGACGAGCACGTCGCCGATCAGTTAATGCAGTCTGCGCTGGCATCACTGGGAGCATCGGCCAACATGACAGCGCAGGTGGGAGGCCACTATGGCTAATGCCGAACAACTCAAGGCGTTGGTGAAATCCCATATCGAGCGGGATGACCAGCATTTCTATTCTGTTGCCATGCAGGTCGCGGCCCGTGAAGCGAAGGTAGGTCACGGCAAGCTTGCCGAAGATCTCCGCGACATGATCGACGCGGCAAAAGCCCGTGTCTCGCCGGGTGGCCCCGAGGGCAAACTGGTGCCGTTGGCCCGTCCTCGCGGTGAGCTGGCAAACTTGCTGACGGTTTCCTATCCGAAGAATCGTCTGTCGGACATGGTGCTTGATGCGGAGATGGCCGAACAACTTGGTCGCATCATGAAAGAGCAGAGGCATCATTTGCGCATCCGCGAGCATGGCCTGTCGCCGAGACGCAAACTGCTGCTGGTCGGGCCTCCGGGCACCGGCAAGACGATGACCGCCTCTGTGTTGGCCGGTGAACTTGGCATTCCGCTGTTCTCCGTTCGACTGGATGCACTGATCACCAAGTTCATGGGGGAGACCGCCGCCAAGCTGCGTCAAATATTCGATGCCATCAATGATGTGCGAGGCGTCTACTTCTTTGACGAATTCGACGCCATCGGCTCACAAAGAGGGCTGGCCAATGACGTGGGTGAGATTCGGCGGGTACTGAACAGTTTTCTGCAAATGATCGAGAGCGACCAATCTCATAGCTTGATCGTTGCAGCAACGAACCATGTTGAGATCCTTGACTACGCGCTTTTTCGCCGATTTGATGACGTGATCGAGTATCGGCTCCCGAGCGCGCCGCAGGCCACCAAGCTGATCCAGTCGCGGCTTGGGAAGTTCGCGCCCAAGCCCTTTCCGCTCAAGGCCATCACAGCCAAGGCAGAAGGCTTGAGCTACGCGGAGATCAGACGTGCCGTAGATGAATCCATCAAGGAAGCCGTGATGCACGACGAGGAGCGCGTAAAAGCAGATGTGCTGACACGTGCTTTCGATGAGCGCCGCAAATTGAACCTCAGAATGAACAACAAGAAGGTCGCACCGAGCAATGCCGGATCAACTACAAGCTAAGCGCCCACATTTCATTCTTCGAGACACATCTCAAGCCGTCGAGTTCAAAGCGCACTCTGCTGGCGGTGGATCGACACGCAGCGTGCCGACGTTGCCCCGGCAGCAGCACGGTGCATCCCTTCGCGACCAGGTTGAAAACTTGAAGCCCGCTGCAGCAGAGGCGGTGCAAGGTCAGCGAGACCTGCAACTGGAAAGCGGGTTGGGCTTGCAAATCCAGTTTTCCAGCCAACCTGATGTCGAGTTGGCATTCGAGAGCTTGGCGAACGAAACCAGGAACATTGAACTTCTCAGTGTTCGCCGCGAAGGCAACCAGACCTTCGCCAATGTCTTCGTTCCTGATGGAAAGCTGGCGCACTTCGAGAAATACATATCCGACTATCTGGAGGAGAAGAAGGACAGTCGCGGTCAAGCGCGCGATCACCGGAAGCTGTTGGATGCCATCGAATCCATCCGAACTGCAGAAATCAGGGCTCTGTGGACTGACGCTCCCGAACTGCTGCCTGACGATCTTGCGACCGCCTTCTGGTGGGAGGTATGGCTTCCGGTTCGAGGGGCGGGGCAGCGGCAAGTCGTTGTAGAGGACTTCAAGAAGCTTGCTCGATTGGCGGAATGTGTCGTCAGTGACAAGCAGGTCAATTTTCCCGAACGCACGGTGTTGTTGATGTATGGGTCGCAGCAGCAGTTCTCGCGGTCGGTGATGACGCTGAACTGTGTCGCTGAACTTCGCTACGCCAAGGAGACGGCCGAGTTCTTCGACGGCATGGGCATCAGTGAACAACGGGAGTGGGCGGACGACTTGCTGCATCGCGCCCAGTTGAGGCCATCAGGCGACACCGCTCCGCGAGTCTGCTTATTGGATTCCGGCGTGACGCGCGCGCATCCGCTCTTGGAGCCGTTGATGGATGCGAGCGATTTGCATACCGTGGAGCCGGCCTGGGGCGTGGATGATGAGGCCAATCATGGCACTGGCTTGGCGGGCTTGGCTGCCTATGGCGATCTCACAGACGCCCTGGCGTCTGCGGATTCGATCAACGTCCCTCATCGGCTGGAGTCAGTCAAGCTGATACCGGCGGAAGGTGCGAATGAAGGCGATGCGCGCCACCATGCTTACCTTTTCATGGAAGGCGTTGCGCGGCCTGAAATCTCCGCTCCGAATCGGTCGCGCGTGTTCGCTTCGGCGGTGACAGCCTCGGACTACCGTGATCGTGGTCGTCCTTCCTCGTGGTCTGCTGCCGTCGATAGCCTTGCTGCGGATACCGATGGGGTCGGTGAAAGCCCGCGTCTGTTCGTGCTGTCCGCCGGCAACACGCGCGACCCCAATGCATGGGCGGGGTATCCAGATAGCCTTTCCACCAATCTCGTGCATGACCCTGGCCAGGCATGGAACGCGATCACGGTGGGCGCTTTTACCGACAAGATCGACACGGAAGGTCATCCTTCCTTGAAGCCCGTTGCCGAAGCCGGCGGCCTCAGCCCTTTCACGACAACAACCAGGACGTGGGATCGCGCATGGCCCTTGAAACCCGAAGTGGTGCTGGAAGGAGGCAATGCAGCCAAGGATGAGCTGGGGGCGGTAGGCATGGCCAGCCTGAACTTGTTGACGACCCATAACCAGCCGTTGGATCGCTTGTTCACTACCAGCAATGCCACCAGTGCCGCATCGGCATTGTGCGCGGGAATGGCGGCGCAGATCATGGCGGCCTATCCGCACCTCCGACCTGAAACCGTGCGTGCGTTGCTGGTACATTCGGCGCAATGGAGCGAGGCCATGCGGGGGATGTTCTTGCCCGCAGCGCCCAACAAGGACGACTACGTTCACCTGATTCGCCATTGCGGCTGGGGAACCCCGGACTTGAACCGCGCGCTCTGGAGTGCGGGAGACTCGCTGACCCTACTGGTTGAAGACGTGGTGCATCCTTATGCAAAGGTTCAGGGCAAGGGCATCGTGACGCGCGACATGAATCTGCACTCCTTGCCTTGGCCGAAGGATGAGTTGGAGGCGTTGCAGGACACGCCCGTCGAGATGCGCATCACGCTCTCCTACTTCATCGAACCCAATCCATCAGCGCGTGGTGTTGCATCAAAGTATCACTACCCTTCGCATCGCCTGCGATTTGATGTGCAGCGTCCGCTTGATGCATCCACCGAGAATTTTGTCGCACGGGTGAATGCGGCAGCGCAGCGCGAGGATGAGGGTGACCCTGTGAACCCCTCAGATCCCAATTGGCTGTTGGGCGAACGGCAGCGGCATCGTGGTTCGCTGCATCAGGATGTCTGGAAAGGTACGGCGGCTGACTTGGCCAGCCGTGGCTTCATTGCTGTGTATCCTTCGGCTGGGTGGTGGCGGACACGGCCTGCGCTGGAACGTTATGGCCTGCCGGCGCGATATAGCTTGGTGGTATCCATTCAGACCCAGCAGACGGACGTTGATCTTTACGCTGCTATTTCCCAGAAAATCCCTGTGGCTAATGTTGTGGTTGTCGATACGTAAGAGGCATTCCAGTGTTCCGCTGTCGGGCTAAGCACCCGCCCGGCGCCGTTGGCTGCGACAGCTTGCGCTGCCAATATCCGAAAAGACACTTACGACCGCTATGCCGAATCTTGCGGCTCACTGCCCGCGCTGAGGTTCTTTTCAGTCGCGGCCATCAATTCGCTGGCGCTTATCCCGAGTGCGGCAGCGATTTTCAGTATCAAAGGCAGCGTCGGCACATGCTCCCCGCGTTCGATCTTGCCCATGTGCGAACGCGATATTCCCGCCTGATACGCAAAATCGTCTTGAGCGACCCCCTGCGCGACGCGAGCGGCACGCACGGCCCGCCCGAAAGCTAATGCTGGTTCGGATTCATATGTGGGTGTGCCAGGTGGACGACCTGGCTGAATAGTAAGCTTCTGCATCAACAGAAGCGTCAAACAATCCTCTTAAATTAACCACGTTAAATATATAGACGTTAAACTTCTCTCTTTACTATGATGCTGGTTTGCCCTTGACCTGCTTCGTCGCTTCTGTAGGTTCTCCGTGGACAACATCACCAGCCAACCCGCCCACCTCAGGCTTGCGATTGCGCCAGGCGTATCGTCATCTCAGCTCTCGGCGCTGCTCGCGCTGCAACGAGCGGAAGAACCCGAGGTCAGCATCACGTTCTTTGAAGTGGCAGGTGACGAGCTGCTTGATGGGCTTCGTGAAGGCCGCTACGACGTGGGAATGTCGCTTCAAGGAGCGAGCGATCCGGCCCTGGAAACCCAGCCCTTGTGGATTGAGCACATGGCCGTTGCGATACCGCTGAGGCTTCCCTTGCTTGAGCAGGCATCGCTCACCATCGCCGACCTCCAGAACTATCCGATCTTTCGCTGGGAGGCTGAGACCTGTTCTTCGCTGGATCGTCGGCTGCTCGCGCGTCTGCCTGCTGACCCGCAGAACCTTCAGTACGTGACTTCCTTCGAGATGATGGCGCTATGGGTTTCTGCCGGCTACGGTGTCGGGGTATCCGCACAATCGCGTATCAAGCACGCCCCTGGATGGGGAGTCAGCATGCGACCACTGGACGACGGCCCCTACGAAATCGTGGCGCACCTGCATAGGCCCCAGGGGCAAGCGAACCCTGTTTCCGAACGGTTCGAGCGCAGGGCACTGCAGATCGCAAAAGCGCTCCCTTCCTGATCGCAGTGGCTGTCGGTAGCTGCCAGCAGAAGGCGGTGGATTTATGCCTTTCGCCAAGAGGGGTGATGTGGTACATTCAGAGGCCACTTCTGGTTTTAATAACCAGAAAAAATCTTTATTAATCAATGGGTTGGCTGCCTTGGGTGATTCCCTTCGCCCGCTCCATCCTGCGGTCCGGGCCAGTATCAGACGCTCCGAGGTTCCGCACAGCCTGTGGTTCAATGTGTAGTTTCCACGTTGCTGCGCCACGCGGTCCTGCCACAGCTGCCCGTGATCGACGCTGTTTCATGCTATGCGTCGCTCTGCACGTAATCGAGCTCTTCCCGCAGCGCATTGAGATTGAGCATCAGCAGTTTTGACGCCTGTCGGATGTCGCGACGGTCGTAGCGTGCCTGTGACTCGTGGTCGCGCGCCACCAGACCCGCTCCGGGCATCTGGTGCAGGCGCTGTGCGCAGCGCACCAGGCAGTCCAGCCCGAAGACCCGCGACAGCATCCGCCCCAGAACAACCCGGCCTGCCTGGCTGAGGTGCTGCGTATCGATGTCGTCGAACTGGGGTGCCTGAGCCGCAGCGAAGCGGCTGTAGGGGTTGGCCTGCAGGACGTCGCGCAGATTCGCGAACCCGCCAACATGCATCTCATGCAGGGCGATGTCTGCCAGGTGTTGGCACAGCAGATCATTGGTTCCATCGAAGATCGTGTACACCCGTGCATCCAGCAGGGCGTGTGCAGCGATGTTGTCCGCGCCGGTGCGGTAGCCTTCTCCGCCGCACAGCTGTTGGTAGTCGATGGCGGAATCCAGCATCAGTTCCGACGACAGCACCTTGGTGGCCAGGGAGGCGAACATGCTGCCGGAGATATCGCAGGTGTAGTCTTCTTCAAGCAGAAGGTGGTGGTAAAGCGCGTTGCAGATCACGTAGTGGTTGCGGATGCGCGACACTTTGTAGCGCACGTATCCGATGTCATACAGGGAGCCTTCGCCGATCTGTCGGTTCTGCGTCTGCGACAGCGCTTCCCGGTAGAGACGGCGCAGAAAGCCGCTGGACATGGCCGCCTTGCTGAACCTCGACGCGCACAGGATCTCGGCTGTATCCCCCAGTCCCGTGCGACGCTTGTCGAGCCGCCGGTGGGGGGCGACCCGGATATCGATTTCGTTCAGCCCGTATCCCAGGTTCTTCAGGCCAAGGCTGTCGTAGACCTCGGTGGTAACGAAGCCACCGTCCGAGCGCCGGTGCACGAAGTAGCCGAACTGTTTTCCGGCGTACTGGCGGGCGCACACGATCCACCAGTCTGCCTGTGCGCTGAAGGCCTGCCAATGCTTGCTGCCCCGCACGTAGTAGCTGCCATCCTGTTCTTCGTAGGTGGTCTTCATGCGCGACAGGCTCGAGCCATGCTCCGGCTCGGTGAAGGCGATGCCGCCGATCACGGGGTTTTCGAGGAAGTCCTCGAAGACCTCTGCCTGCAGCCGGGACGATCCGCTGAGCGCTACGTTGCGCAGGAAAAGCACGGTTACGATCATCGTGTACATGCCCAGCGGCAGGTTGTACTCCGACATCATTTCAATCACTTCGCACATTTCGCGGTGGTTGTGCCGCCCCTCGTGCGCCACCGGAATAGCGGGCAGGCAGATGCCCTCGTCCATCAGCTGCGCCCTGCGCTCCTTGGGTAGCGGCTCCTGCGGCAGCGTATTGCTGTCGAACACGGGCAGCACGTTCTGGATCTGCCGCAGGAAGCTCTCGGTGTCGCGGTGGGTCTTGTTCAGCATGATGGTTCCTTCATCGCAAGTGATTGGGCGTACTCCTCGGTGAAGAAGATCGACAGGGCGCGTCGTCGCGCGCCGTCGATCTCCTGCGCAGCGTTGGCGGTGTAGTCGAAATGGACCATCACGCAGCGTCCGCTGGCGACCTGCTGGCCGCATTGGAAGGCGTTCTGCACGATGGACAAGGACGACCGGCCGATCGCATCAATGCGGGTGTCGATCTCGACGTCGTGCTCTGCGCGGATCTGTTTCAGGAAGTCGATCTCGTAACGGCGCAGGATCAGACTGAGATCGCGCATGTTTCCGGTTTGGCTGAAATGCAGGAAGATCGGAAGGCGGCCATGCTCGAACCACACCGGCAGCGCGGTGTTGGTGACATGCCCGAGCACATCGACTTCGGAAAATCGCGGGGAGATGACAATGCGCACACGGAGCTCCTTGGAGGCTGGTGAGGTTCATCCGGCGCCGCGCGGGGCGCGTGCCGCCCACGGCAGGGCGACGGCGGCGACATGCAGCGCGGCACTGAGCCATAGCGCTCCATCCAGACCGGTACGATCGGCCACTGCGCCGGCGGCCACAGGACCGATGGCCTGGCCGGCGGCGAAGGCAAGGTTGAACAGGGCCATCGCGCGGCCTATGCGCGCCGCAGGCAGGTTCTGCCGGACAAGGACCGCGATGGCGGCTGCAGCGATGAAGACGCTTGAGCCGAACACCGCAGCGGAAACAAACAGGCCCGTCGTGCCGCCCAGCAACGGTGCCAGCGTGCCCAGCAGTGACACCGCGCAGCACGCTGACAGCACGTGCGCGCCAGGCCATGCACCCAGCGCGCGCCGCCAGAGCATTCCCGAACACAGGATTGCGATGCCCAGCACCGTCCACACGGCGATGCCCTGCTGCCAGGACAGTCCGTGGTCGCGCAGCCACGCAAAAATGAAAGTGAGATAGATGATGTAGCCACCGGCCCAGCAGAAGTAGGCTGCCAGGCAGGCGCCCAGGTGCCGAAGTGGCAGCGGCGCAGGGTCGTGGCCTTCAGTGACGGCGGTTGATTCCTGTATCCGGCCGGCCAGTGTCATTGGCCATATCGAGGCGAGAAGCCCAACGGCTCCCAGCACCAGCCACGCCGTTGGCCAGGTTGCGGCCCCATGGATGGCCAGCAGCGGCGCCACGGCCAGGCCCGCGGCAATGATCCCGATGCCGGCGCCTCCGAAGAACAGACCGGTTGCCGCTCCGCGACGGTTGGGTGCATGCCGGTAGTGCAGCAGCACGAGCGTGCTGCCGCAGGCCGAGACCCAGGCAGCGCCGACGCCGTTGAGCACGCGTTGGGTGCTCAGCCAGGGCAGGGCACCGCTGGCGCCGGTCACGGCGAGAGTGAACACGCACAGCCCCAGGCCTGCCTGGAACAAGCGGCGTGCGCTGACCCGGTGCAGAAGCGCATAGGCGGTGCCTGCTCCAAGCACATAGCCGAGCGCATTTGCCGTGTTGAGCCAACCCGCCTGCGCATAGGTCCATTGCAGATCCTCGCGCATGGCGGGAAGCAACAGTGCGTAGGCAAATCTTCCCAGGCCGTTGGCAACCGCCATCGACAGGCACAGGGCGAAGGCTGGCCACAGTGATGGCAGTACTGCAGGCGAGCCCATCAACACCGTGCTGCGTGGCTCTGTCTGCATTGCTCAAGCCCCCGATGTGATGACCGCGTGACTTATTAAAGCGTTGCTGGTCTACACTGTGAGGTGTCTTGATTGACAAAAAACAATCCAGAATGGACAAACCTGAGTTCATCATCGCGGTGCTCGACGGGACGTTGGCCGCCAGCGTGGGCGCGACACTCGATGTACTGGATTTCGCCAATCGCTCGGCCGAGCGCCTCGGTCAGCCGGCGCTGCGCTGGCGAGTAGCAGGCAGCCGTCGCCAGTTGCGGTTGAGCAATGGCATGACGCTGAAGGCCGATCCGCTGTCCAGCATCAGCGATGGGGCTGCCGGCGTACTGGTCATCCCCAGCCTGGGGCTGGACGGCATGCTCGATGCCAACGGGCACGAGCCATGTGGACTGGATGCCCGCTACACCGACGGTATTGCATTGCGCCGGTTGGCCATGCCGGATGCCCAGCATCTGGCACGCTTGGCTGCCCACTTCCACGCGAGCGGGGGCAGGGTGTGCGCCAGCTGTTCGGGGGTGCTGGTGCTGGGGGAGGCCGGATTGCTCGACGGCCGTCGTGTCACCAGTCATTGGGCATTGGCGGGCCTGCTGCGTAGGCGTTTCCCGCAGGCACGGCTGGATCCGGCCTGCATGGTGGCAGAGGAGGGGCGACTGACCACGGCAGGGGCAGCAATGGCACAGATGGATCTGATGCTGCACCTGGTGCGCCAGTACTCCGGGCGTGACGTGGCCGAGGCGGTCATGCGTTTCCTGCTGGTGGACAGCCGCACCACCCAGGCGCGCTACATGGCCTGGCAGGATGCCGACCACGATGACGACACCGTGCGCCGTTTCGAATCGTTGATCGAAACCAGCCTGCCGCATGCTCTGGGCATGGAAGAAGCGGCGCGGCGCCTGCACCTGACGGCGCGTACCCTGGCCCGACGCGTCCATCGGGTTACCGGCAGTTCGCCACGGGTGCTGGTGCAGACGGTACGGATGCGGACGGCTCAGCGGCTTCTGGAGCGGACAGATCTTTCGGTGGAGGATGTGGCCGAGCGGGTTGGCTATGCCAATGCAACGTCGCTGCGGAAGCTGACGTTGAAGATGACGCAGCTGACACCGGCACTGTTGCGCCAGCGGCTCTGAGTACATCCATCATCGCAGCGCCACACGCCCGCGCTATGCTGCGCGCCTGCCGCCCGATCCTGCCGCGATGAAGCTCGCCATCCTGTCCCGCAACAGCTCCCTGTATTCCACCCGCCGGCTGGTCGAGGCGGCGCGCGCGCGCGGCCACACCGTGCGCATCCTGGATCCGCTGCGCTGCTACATGCGCATCGCCGCCGATGGTTTCTCGATGCACTACAAGGGGCGGCCGATGACCGGCGTGGACATGGTCATCCCGCGCATCGGTGCCTCCATCACCCGCTATGGCACCGCGGTGCTGCGTCAGTTCGAATTGATGGGCGCGCGCACGCCCAACCCGTCCGATGCGATCCTGCGTTCGCGCGACAAGCTGCGCGCGCACCAGTTGCTGGCGGCCAAGGGGATCGACATGCCGGTCACGGTGTTTGGCGACAACCCCGATGACACCGTCGACCTGCTCTCCATGCTGGGCCCGCCGCCGCACGTGGTGAAGCTCAACGAGGGTACCCAGGGGCGTGGCGTGATCCTCACCGAGAAGGCCAGTGCTTCACGTGGCATCGTCGAGGCCCTGCGCGGGCTGTATGCCAATTTCCTGATGCAGGAGTTCATCGGCGAGGCCAAGGGCGCCGACCTGCGCTGCTTCGTGGTCGGTGACCAGGTGGTGGCCTCGATGCAGCGGCAGGCGCCGGAAGGTGACTTCCGCTCCAACCTGCACGCCGGCGGCACGGCGGTGGCCGCCAAGGCCAGCCGTGCCGAGCAGCAGGTGGCGGTGCGTTCGGCCAAGGCGCTGGGCCTGTCGGTATGCGGGGTGGACCTGATCCGCTCCGCCCGTGGCCCGCTGGTGCTGGAGGTCAACTCCACGCCGGGGCTGGAAGGGATCGAAGCCGCCTGTGGGGTGGACGTGGCGACACGCATCATCGAGCACGTCGAGAAGCTTAAAAAGCCCTGATCGTTCAATCGCTTGCGATTCTCATGGGCGAATGAGGCCTGGTTTAACACGCCTTTAATCGGCCCCGGCGTAGCCTTCAGCGAACCGCAGCTCTGCCTCTCAGCAGGATCGGTATCGGGATACAACTTCAGACCCAGGCGGGGGCACCGCCTGGGTCTTTTTTATGCCCACTGCAGGCCCCTTGTGGAGGCAACGTGACGACCGTAGAGTGGCGCCCATCGTTCCTGGATGGATCCGGAGGCTGGCGATGTACCGCATCACGATGATCGCGTTGTTGCTGGGGTTGTCTGGTGCTGCCTCTGCCAGGCCGGAGAAGACCGCCATACAGATGGACGGGCAGGCACCGGTGGCCGAGCAGGTCCGGCGGGTTGAGAAGGCCCTCGACGACGGCGAATACAGCGAGATTTCCGCTGACGACCGTGCCCAGGTGCAGCAGGCCCTGGCGCGCATCACCCAGCGCATGGGGGACCACCGCACGCTTCAGGAGCTTCCGCCGCAGGTCCAGGCGGAGGTCTTCAACGACCAGGAGCGGATCAACACCGTTCTTGTCCGGGCGCATGAAGACAGCCGCCAGATCTGCCAGCACACCCGCACCACCGGCAGCAACATGCCCAAAAGCCGCTGCCTGACCGTGGCCGAGCGCCGTCGGATCGAGGAAAAGGGCAAGGCACTGCTGAACGACCAGCGCACCTTCAACAACTTCAACCCCGCTACCAACCGCTAGGCCGGCCGACGCCCCTGCGCATGGCACTTGCTGGCGTGAAGGTGGTGCGAATACAGTCAGCACTCAACTCAAACAAGGATTCGTTTGTCATGAAGTCCCTTCTGATGTCGGCGGTCCTGATTTCGGGCCTGACCCTGGCCACCGCCGCCTCCGCATCGAACCAGGCCGGTGAGGTCTTTATCCCGGGCAAGCCGCTGCAGCAGCAGATCGAGCGCATCGAAATCGAACTCAACGATGGCGAGACCTACAGCGAACTGAAGCAGACCGACCGAAGCCGCGTGCGCGAAGCGCTGGTGCGCATGCGTACGGCCGTCGAGCAGCATCCGAACCGTGATTCGATGCCTGAACAGGTACGAACCGATGTCTTCAACGACCAGCAGATCGTGAACACGGTTTTGACACAGGCACGTGAAGATAGTCGTCTAATATGCCAACGTGAAAAGGCCACGGGTTCAAACCGGGCTACGACGCAGTGCATGACCGTTGCCGAGCGCGCCCGGCGGAAGGACAAGGCACAGCGTGATATGGGCCAGGCCCAGCGCGTTGGCAAATTCGTCAATTAGAGGTGACAGTGAGAATCCTGGTAATCGAAGACAACAGCGACATTGCGGCCAACCTGGGCGACTACCTGGAAGACCGGGGGCACACCGTAGACTTCGCGGCTGACGGGGTTACCGGTCTGCATCTGGCCGTGGTGCACGAGTTCGACGCGATCGTGCTGGATCTCAACCTGCCCGGCATGGACGGCATCGAAGTCTGCCGCAAGCTGCGCAATGAAGCGCGCAAGCAGACCCCGGTACTGATGCTGACCGCCCGCGATTCGCTGGACAACAAGCTGGCCGGCTTCGATTCCGGCGCGGACGACTACCTGATCAAGCCGTTCGCGCTGCAGGAAGTGGAAGTGCGTCTGAACGCCCTGTCGCGTCGCGGCAAGGGCGTGCAGACCCGCGTGCTGGAAACCGGCGATCTGGAATACAACCTGGATACGCTGGAAGTGCGCCGCCAGGGCAAGCTGCTGCAGCTCAACCCGACCGCGCTGAAGATCCTGCAGGCACTGATGGAAGCGGCCCCCGCCGTGGTGACCCGCCAGGAACTGGAAACCCGCGTGTGGGGCGAAGAACTGCCCGACTCGGACTCGCTGCGCGTGCACATCCATGGTCTGCGTGCGGTGGTCGACAAGCCGTTTGAAGTGCCGCTGATCCAGACCCGCCATGGCATCGGATACCGCATCGCCACCCCGGAAGCCTGATTCGGTGGCAACCAAGGGGGAGCGCCGGCGCACGCCCTATCGGCGGCGCCTGCGCAGCCGCATCATCGTGTCGTTCGTGTTGTTGGGCTTCTGCCTGACAACACTGTTCGCGTTCGCCACCAACTGGGCCCGCATGCGGGTGGAGAACCAGTTGGTGGAAGACGTGATCAACCACAACATCGAAGAGTACGCGCGCCGCTTCTACGAGCATCCGGGGCGCAATCCGGCGGTGCCCGTGCAGCAGATCCGGGCGTACGCCTACTCGGCGGACAAGTTCGACAAGGCCCGCGAATCCTGGCCGCAGTGGGCCGACCTGCAGAATGGCAACTACAACCTGAGCGGCACCGACGAGCAGGGGCAGCCGTACGCTTACAAGCTGGCGGTGCGCAAGGCTGACGACGCCTGGTTCTTCCTCGCCTATGACATGACCGACAGCGTGCGCGGCGGCAAGCAGCTCAACCGCGCGCTGGTGCTGTCGGTGCTGGTGTTCAGCGTGCTGTCGCTGGTGCTGGGCTGGTGGTCGGCATCGAAGGTGATGAAGCCTGTGTCGGATCTGGCCGCGCGGCTGCGCGCCTACCGCGGCGGCACCAGTGATCCCGAACCTCTGGCGCCACGTTTCCCCGACGACGAAGTGGGGCAGCTGGCCCAGGCACTGGACGACTATTCGTCGCGGCTGACCGAGGTGGTACAGCGCGACCGCGAGTTCAATGCAGACGTCAGCCACGAGCTGCGCACGCCGCTGGCGGTGATCCGGGGTGCCACCGAGCTGCTGCTGACCCGGCCCGGTCTGGACGAAAAGGTGCTGCAGCGCCTGCAGCGCATCCAGCGTGCCGAGCAGCAGTGCAGCGATCTGATCGGTGCGCTGCTGCTGCTGTCGCGCAACGAGCGCGGGCAGGGCACCAGCAACGTCGCCCGCGTGGCGGAACAGCTGCTGGACGCGCACCGCGCGCAGCTGGGCGGCAAGCCGCTTGAGCTGGCGCTGGAGGGCGAGCGCAACCTGGTGATCGATGCGCCCGAGGCGGCGCTGTCGGTGGCACTGGGCAACCTGATCGGCAACGCCGTGAAGTACTCGCAGGATGGCGAGGTTCGCGTGTTCGTCGGCACCAATTCGGTGTCGGTAACCGACAGTGGCCCGGGCCTGAGCGAGGAAGATGCAGCCAAGCTGTTCCAGCGCGGGTACCGCGGTACCCATGCCGGGCACTCGCAGGGCGGCGGTATCGGCCTGTCGATCGTCAGCCGCCTGTGCGATCTGTACGGCTGGCAGGTGAGCGTGCGCCCCGGTGGCGAGCGTGGCGTGATCGCCACCCTGACGTTCTCGCCGAAGCCCTTGTAAAGGGCACCTGCTTTGGTGGGTGCCGACCTTGGTCGGCACGAACCCTGCCGACCTTGCATCGCGCCCTGTGTCGCTTGTGCCACTGAATCCCCCGCAAGCGAGCATCGCATCACTGGCCCAACACGACACCACCGTGATCGCTGCCGCGCCCCGCGCGTGTTCCGGCGCACGCATTGGCAAGCCCGCGCCGCACTTGGGCTTGATGGTCGCAGCCGAGCATGGGCTCGGCTCTACAGCAGATCCCCAGATCCACGCGAGGATTCGCTTCGGTAGTGCCGGCCGCTGGCCGGCAACCAGGCCTCAACCCCTGGCCAACCCCAGATACCGCGCATGCAACTGTTCCACCTGCACCTGCAGGTCCTCCGGCTGCCCATCATTGACCACCACGTCGTCGGCCAGCGCCAACCGCTGTGCGCGGCTGGCCTGCGCAGCAATCATCCGGTCGGCCAGTGCGGCATCAATGCCATCGCGCTGCATCAGCCGGGCGTGCTGCACGGCCTCCGGCGCATCCACCAGCAGCACCCGGTCCAGCCAAGGGTAGGCCTTCCGTCCCCCCACCTCGGTCAGCAGCGGAATGGCCGCAATCGCATAGGGGCTCTCAGCCTGCTCGCACTGCTGCTGCATCAGCAGGCGGATGGCCGGGTGGGTAATGGCTTCCAGCGCCGTCCGCTCGGCCGGGTCGGCAAACACATGGGCGCGCAGGCGGGCCCGGTCCAGGTCGCCATCGGCCAGCAGCATGTCGGCGCCGAAACGCTCGGCAATGCGGGCCAGCGCCGGGCTGCCGGCGGCCACCACGGCGCGGGCGGCCAGATCGGCGTCGGCCACCACGATGCCCAGCGCCTCGAAGCGCCGGGTTACTTCACTCTTGCCCGAGGCGATGCCACCGGTCAGGCCAACCACATAGCGGCTCATGGGGACTCCCCTCAGCGCAGCCCGCTCATCACCATGTACTGCTCCACCAGCGGCGCACCCCACATGAAGTACAGCCAGCCGGCAACGGCCAGGTAGGGGCCGAACGGGATGGGCGTGGCGCGGTCACGGCCCCGGCTGTACAGCCAGATCGAGCCGATGATGGCGCCCAGCACCGACGACAGCAGGATGATCGGCAGGATGCCCTTCAGGCCGCACCAGGCGCCCAGCGCCGCCAGCAGCTTGAAATCGCCATGGCCCATGCCTTCCTTGCCGGTCAGCTGCTTGAACAGCCACCAGACCGTCCACAGCGACAGGTAACCCACCGCCGCGCCCACCAGGGCAGGCTTGGCCGGCATGTACAGATTGTCGATGCTGCCTATCAGGCCCAGCCACATCAGTGGCAGGGTCAGCTGATCGGGCAGCAGCTGCGTGCGCAGGTCGATGCCGGACAGGGCGATCAGGAAACAGGTCAGCACGATCGCGCCGAAGCCCTGCCAGCCGAAACCGAACTGCCAGACGCAGGCCAGCACCAACACCGAGGTCAGCGCCTCCACCAGCGGGTACTGCAGCGAGATCGGCGCCTTGCAGTGGCGGCACTTGCCGCCCTGGATGATCCAGCTGAACAGCGGGATGTTCTCGTACCAGCTCAGCTTGTGCTTGCAGTGCGGGCAGTGCGACGGCTCGACCACGATCCCCGGTGGGGGTGGTTCATAGAAGTCCGGTTCCTCCAGGACTTCGCGCGCATCGCGCTTCCACTGCCACTCCAGCCGCTTGGGCAGGCGCAGGATGACCACGTTCAGGAAACTGCCCAGCAGCAGTCCCAGGGCGGCCGCGGCGGGGTAGCCGAGGCCGGGATGCTGGTCGAGAAATGCCATTGTTACCTTTAGCCGACGACGGCGCCGAGTTTGAAGATGGGCAGGTACATGCCGATGACCATACCGCCAACGACGATGCCGATGAAGATCATGATCATCGGTTCGAGCAGGCTGCTCAAGGCGTCAACGGCATTGTTGACCTCCTGCTCATAGTACTCGGCAACCTTGAACAGCATCGAATCCAGTGCGCCGGCCTCTTCGCCGATGCCGGTCATCTGGATGACCATGTGCGGGAACAGGTTCAACTGCTTCATGGCCATGTTGACCGGGTAGCCGACTGAGACGTCGTCGCGCATGCGCAGCACAGCCTCTTCGTAGACCTTGTTGCCGGTGGCGCCGGCCACGATGCCTAGCGCCTCCACCAGCGGCACGCCGGCTTTGAAGGTCACCGCCGTGGTCCGGGCAAAACGGGCGATGGCACTGTTGTGCATGATCTGGCCGATCACGGGCACTTTGAGGATCAAGCGATCCATGGTGTGTTGCATGTTGGGTGATCGTTTGTAGGCCATGGTGAAACCTACAACGGCGCCAATCGCTACGATCGCCATCAGCCACCACCAGGAAACCATGAAGCGTGACAGGTCCACGATCATCTGGGTAAACGCAGGCAGGTCCGCGCCGAAGCCGCGGAAGACTTCTTCAAACTGCGGTACGACGAAGATCAGCATGATGGCGCTGACCAGTAGCGCAACCACCACAACCATGGCCGGGTAGAACAGCGCCTTCTTGATCTTGCCCTTCAGCGCTTCGATGTTCTCTTTGTAGGTGGCGACGGTGTCCAGCACCGTTTCCAGTACGCCCGCGCCCTCACCGGCCCGGACCAGATTCCGATAGAGCTCGTCGAACTGCACGGGATGCTTGCTGACCGCCTCATACAGCGAGGAACCGCCCTCGATATCGGCGCGGATCCCTTCCACCATCTTCTTCATGCGTGGGTTCTTGTGCCCACTGGCAATGATGTCCAGCGCCGAAACGATCGGCACACCGGATTTCATCATCGTCGCCATCTGACGGCTGAAGAAGGCAATGTCCTTCGGCGTAACCTTGCTGCCGGCTGCTCCGAACAGTGGTTTAGGCTTGGGCTTTACCGTGCCGGGGTTGATGCCCTGGCGCCGTAGTTCCGCACGCAGCAGGTTCGCGTTCTTGGCGACCTGCTCCCCTTTCATCTTCACGCCCCGCTTGTCGGTCCCCTCCCAGACAAACGGTTGCAGCTCCGTGGTGGCGCGCGCCACGGGCTCCTTCTTGATCGCACTGCGACTGACAGACATGTTGGCTCCCCAAGGCCCGCCATCCCCAGGCGGGCATCATGACCGGCGATGGTAGCGGGTTCGGGGCCGTCCGGGGAGTGTGCCAACGTGACGCTGCGCTGGTTTTTTGACCTGCGAAGACGAAAGGTGACGCACCGCGTCACATTGCCGCGTCCATCGCAGATTCGGCCAGAGGGGGTTCCCATCGGCGAAATTGCTGCCATCATGGGGGCGGGGAAATCGGGGAGGCGCTGCCATGGGAGATTGGCACGTAACCTGCGTTGATCCACCCACGGGGACGGGTAGCCTGCTCAACCGGCCACTTGGCCGGCTGGCCGCCACCCCGACATCAACCACCACTTATCTTGGGGACGTACCACCATGAAGAACCAGAAGGGCTTCACCCTGATCGAATTGATGATCGTCGTTGCGATCATCGCGATCCTGGCCGCCATTGCCATCCCGCAGTACAACGATTACACCGCGCGCGCCCAGCTGACCGAGGCTTTCACCTTGGCTGGTGGCCTGAAGACCCCTGTCGCTGAAGCTTATGCTCAGGATAGTGCCACGACGTCCTGTGCAGTTCCGACGGGCACCGTTACCTCGGGTAAGTATGTGACCAGCATTACGCCGACGGGCGCTGCCGATAGCTGCAAAATTGTTGCCAAGATGAAGAGCTCTGGCGTCAACGACAAAGTCAAGGATGCCGAAATTACTCTGACCTATAAGCCTTCGACTGGCGAATGGACCTGCAATAGCAGCGTCAATGCTGCATTGACGCCGAAGGCATGCACTGCTGCTGCTGCTGGCGGCGGCTAATAAGAGTCAAGGCTTCTTTGGCTCGATAGAGCCCCGGCCGAGCCGGGGCTTTTTTTTGGCATCAACCCTGCTTTGCAGGGAATATCCATCTGCGCGTTGGGGAGCGCCTCCATGAACAAGCAATCCGGTTTCACTCTGATCGAATTGATGGTCGTTGTAGCCATCATCGCCATCCTTGCAGCTATCGCTATCCCGCAGTACAACAACTACACCGCGCGCAGTCAGCTTTCCGAGGCCATTGTGCTTTTAGGTGGTCTGAAGACGCCGGTGGCCGAGCAATTCTCCAATAGCAACGGCGCTACTTCCTGCGCCCTGCCGGACAGCGCAGTCGTGACCGGCAAGTATGTCAGCGGTATCGCGGCGACAGCGGCGGTTCCTTGTGTCATCACGGCGACGATGAAGGCCGCAGGTGTGAACGACAAAGTGAAGTCCGCTACTGTCACCATTACCTATGCCGCGAATTCCGGCATATGGGACTGCAAGACCGATGCCCCGGCTGAAGTAGCTCCCAAGGGCTGTCCTCACGGTTGATACCGTTGGGCATTCCGCGGGAGTGGCGTGTGGGGTAGGCTGCGCGGGGGAGTAGGAGTACACAGATGAACACAATTGTTACCGCCAACCTCGTCGGCATCACCGGTCTAGCCCGCCGCCTGGTTCAGGACGGTGCCCTGGACGAGGCCACCGCCCGCGACGCCATGGCCAAGGCCACCGCCGCTCGCCAGCCGCTGCCTACGTGGTTCGCGCAGAACAAGCTGGTCAGCGCTTCGCAGCTTGCCGCCGCCAATGCGGTCGAGTTCGGCATGCCCCTGTTCGACGTGTCCACTTTCGATGCCAGCCAGAACGCGATGAGCCTGGTCAGCGAGGAGCTGCTGCGCAAGCACAACGTGCTGCCGCTGTTCAAACGCGGCGGCAAGCTGTTCGTGGGTACCAGCAATCCAACCCATGCGTTGGATGAGATCAAATTCCACACCAATCTGGTGGTGGAACCGATCCTGGTCGATGAAGACCAGATCCGCCGTACCCTGGAGCAGTGGCACGCCAGTCATGATGCCATCGGCAACTCCCTGGGCGGCGATGAGGAGGGTATTGGAAACCTGGAAGTTGCGGCCGGTGATGAGGATCTTGGTAGCAGCGGCGACTCCGGCATCGACGCCAAGGGTGACGACACCCCGGTGGTGAAGTTCGTCAACAAGGTGCTGGTCGACGCGATCCGCAAGGGCGCATCGGACATCCACTTCGAACCCTACGAAGACGATTACCGCGTGCGCCTGCGCATCGACGGCTTGCTGAAGATGGTGGCGCGCGCGCCGGTGAAGTTGAACCAGCGCATTGCCGCGCGCCTGAAGGTGATGGCGCAGCTGGACATCGCCGAGAAGCGCGTGCCGCAGGACGGTCGCATCAAGCTCAACCTGTCCAAGACCAAGCAGATCGACTTCCGCGTCAGCACGCTGCCGACCCTGTTCGGCGAGAAGGTGGTGCTGCGTATCCTCGATGGCAGCGCGGCCAAGCTGGGTATCGACAAGCTGGGCTACGAGCCGGACCAGCAGAAGCTGTTCCTGGAGGCCATCCACAAGCCGTACGGCATGGTGCTGGTGACCGGCCCCACCGGTTCGGGCAAGACGGTGTCGCTGTACACGGCGCTGGGCATCCTCAATGATGAGACGCGCAACATCTCCACTGCCGAGGACCCGGTGGAAATCCGCCTGCCCGGCGTCAACCAAGTACAGCAGAACAACAAGCGCGGCATGACCTTCGCCGCGGCACTGCGCTCGTTCCTGCGACAGGATCCGGACATCATCATGGTCGGCGAAATCCGCGACCTGGAGACGGCCGAGATTGCGATCAAGGCGGCGCAGACCGGCCACATGGTGCTGTCCACGCTGCATACCAATGATGCGCCGCAGACCATCGCGCGCCTGATGAACATGGGCATCGCGCCGTACAACATCACCAGCTCGGTGACGCTGGTGATCGCGCAGCGCCTGGCGCGCCGGTTGTGCGGCAACTGCAAGCGCCCGGCGAATCTGCCGGAGCATGCGCTGCTGGCCGAAGGCTTCACCCAGGCGCAGCTGGACGCAGGCATTGAGCTGTACGAGGCGGTGGGGTGCGATGAGTGCACTGAGGGCTACAAGGGCCGTACCGGTCTCTACCAGGTGATGCCGATGACCGATGAGATCGCTACGATCGTGCTGGCCGGTGGCAATGCACTGCAGATTGCCGAGGCGGCGCAGCAGATCGGGGTGAATGACCTGCGGCAGTCGGCGTTGAAGAAGGCGGCGGCGGGTGTGACCAGCCTGGCCGAGATCAATCGCGTTACCAAGGATTGAGGTAGAGCCGAGCCCATGCTCGGCTGAGGGACCGAAGAGCAGCCGAGCGTGGGCTCGGCTCTACAGTAGATCCACGCCATGCGTGGATGGCGCGGTCCCGACCGCTTACTCCATCCCCAGCTTCTTCAGCTTGTAGCGCAGTGCGCGGAAGGTAATCCCCAGCTGCGCAGCGGTGCGGGTCTTGTTCCAGCGGTTCTCTTCCAGCGCGCGCTGGATGGCGCTGCGCTCCAGCTGCTCGATGTACGAGGGCAGGGCGGCGCTGCCGGGCTGCAGGTCGGCCACGGCTTCGGCGGGCGCGGCACTGCCCGGCGCACGCGGCGCGTGTTGCGGCAGGCGCAGGTCATCGGCGCCGATGCAGTCTTCCTCGGCCAGGGCCAGCGCGCGTTCCAGGATGTTCTCCAGTTCGCGCACGTTGCCGGGGAAGGCGTACTGCGCCAGTGCCTCCAGCGCCGAAGGCGCCAGCAGCGGAGTAGCACGGCCGTGGCTGCGGGCCAGGCGTGCCAGTACCGCGGCGGCCAGTTCCGGCAGGTCCTGGCGGCGCTCGCGCAGCGGCGGCACCCTCAGTTCGATCACGTTGATGCGGTAGTACAGGTCGTGGCGGAAGCGCCCGTCCTCGACCAGCTCGGCCAGGTCCTTGTGGGTGGCCGAGAGGATGCGTACGTCCACCGGCTCCTCATTGGCCGCACCGACCGCGCGCACCGACTTCTCCTGGATCGCGCGCAGCAGCTTGACCTGCATCTGCAACGGCAGCTCGGCCACTTCGTCCAGGAACAGGGTGCCGCCGTGCGCAGCTTGGAACAGGCCGGGCTTGTCGGCATGGGCGCCGCTGAAGCTGCCCTTGCGATGGCCGAAGAACTCGCTCTCCATCAGTTCGCCGGGAATGGCGCCGCAGTTGACCGGTATGAACGGTCCGGCCGCACGTGCGCCCTGGGCATGGATGGTGCGCGCGACCAGTTCCTTGCCCACGCCCGATTCACCGAGGATGTAGACCGGCGCCTGGCTGCGCGCAACCTTGCCGATGGTGGTGCGCAGCACGTCCATGGCCGGCGAAGCACCCAGCAGGCGTGCGCCTTGTTCGGCTGCAGGGCCGGGCACGGGACGTTCGGTGTTGTTGAGTTCCAGCGCATGCTTGACCAGGCCGCGCAGCACCGAGATGTCCACCGGCTTGCTGACGAAGTCGAAGGCGCCGGCCTTCAGTGCTTCCACCGCCAGGTCCATGCTGCCGAACGCGGTGATCATCGCCACCGGCGTGCGTGGGTAGTGCTGGGCGATCTCGCTGACCAGCTCGATGCCGTTGCCGTCCGGCAGCCGCATGTCGGTGATGCACAGATCGTACGGATTGCTGGCGAGCAACTCGCGTGCTTCGGCCAGGTTGGCGGCAGTACTGATGCGCAGCCCCATGCGGCCGAGGGTCAGTACCAGCAGTTCGCGGATGTCGCGTTCATCGTCGACGACGAGGGCGCTGCGGGTTTCGTTCATGGGCGTGAAAGATAAACGAGGGGGCTGGAAGCGACAAATGTTTGACGCACAGATCTGGAATCAGGTGGGCAACAGCGTGTGCGGGCCGGGCAGCACCAGACGGAAGCAGGAGCCGCCAGCCGGCACCGGGATGTAGTCGAGCCGTGCCTGGTTGGCGCGGCACAACTCGCGGGCGATATACAGGCCCAGGCCGGTGCCATGCTCGGAGGTAGTGAAGAACGGGCGGAACAACTGCGCCGCCACGGTCTCGGGAATACCGGGGCCGCGGTCCATCACGTCGATCACCGCGCTGCGCTCGTGCTGCGCCACGCGCAGGCGCACGCGCGCCGGCTGCTGGCCGATGCGGCCGTATTTCAGTGCGTTGTGCACCAGCACGGTCAGCACCTGGTAGAGGTGCTTCGTGTCGACCTGCGCCATCACCGCCGTGTCACTGATGATCGGCTCGATGCTGTCGGTCTCTAGCGTCTGGCCCTGCTTGTACTCCAGCACGAAGCGTCGCACGAAGGCGACCAGGTCCACGTTCTCGGGCGTGGCGCGTTCACGGCGGGCGAGGCCAAGGACGCTCTCGACGATGCCGTTGGTGCGTTGGCACTGCTGGCGGATGATCTGCAGCAGGCGGCGGTCACTCTCGTTGAAACCGGTGCCTTCCTCGAGCAGCTGCACGGCGTAGTTGATTGCCGCCAGCGGGTTGCGGATCTCATGGGCGAGGCTGGCCGAGAAGCGGCCCATCGCTGACAGGGTGAGCGATTCGGCGCGGCGCGAGACCACGCTGGAGTCGTCCAGGAACACCAGGGCCAGCTCGCTGCCGGCCAGCAGGCGCGCAAAGCGCGGCTGTACTTCGGGTTGGTCGGGGTTGAGCTGCAGCGGCAGTTCGTCCTGCGCCCAGCCGTTGCGCCAGCGCTGCAGGCGGCGCGCCAGTTCCGGCGCGGCGCTGGCCAGGTCCAGGCGTCCTGTCTCGCCAATGCCGTCGTTGTCGCCGAGCAGCATCGAGGCCGCTTCATTGGCCAGGGTGATGCGGTTGTCGGCGTCCACCACCAGCACGCCGGTGCGCATGCGGCGGATGATCAGTTCGTTGATCTGGAACAGGTTGGCCACTTCGTCGCCGCGCTGGTTGGCCAGCTGCTGGTTGCGACGGGCGCGACTGCCCACCTGGTAGCTGATGAAGGCCAGTGCCAGGTAGCTGGTGGCGAACATGGCCAGCTCGGCCAGGGTGCGGGTGGGGTCGCCGCCTTCGAGCACCTTCCAGAGGTATTCGGTGCCGGTGGCCAGGCTGGCAGCGACCGCCAGGCCCAGGCCCCAGGTCAACGGCAGCAGGGTGGCGGCAGCGGCGATGTTGAACAGCAGCGACATCGAGATGCCGGCGCTGGCGCCGGGCAGGGCGTGTGCCAGCAGGGTGGCGGCGATGATGTCCACCAGCACGCTGCTGACCACGATCGGGCGCAGCCAGCGTTCGTTGCGGCCAATCACCAGGGCCAACAGCGAAAGCACCAGATAGATGGCCGCGACGGTATCGGCCAGGCGCGGGTGATGGGCCTCGCCGACCATGCCCGACAAGGGGCTGTAGAGCAGGCCGGCGATGACCGCGGCGATCAGCACCCGGTACAGCGCAAAGAAGTACAGCTCACGCCGCGGGATCGATTCGATGCGGTCGATCAATGAAGCACTGGGTGACACGCCGGAACTCCCCTTCTGGCTGCCTGGGTCTGGAATCTGCGGCGGGCCTGCCTGGCATCCCCTGAAGCCGGGCGGGTTCGTCGCTTCGATGTGGCCTGCGGTGGAAGCGGTCGAGCAACCTCGACTCTACACACCCTGGCTGACCAGTATAGGGCCCACGGACAGGTGCCGCCGGAGCCCTCTGGATCGCGCATTTGGCCCGCTGTGGATACCGGTGGCCAACCGCGGCCCGGGCGCAACTGCCTGAATGACGGCGGAAATCTGCCCGGCTGTGGCGTTTTGTACAGACTTCTTTGCGCCCCGGCGCTGGCTCGGCCACAATAGTGGGCCCGCCGCGGTCCATGCCGGCGCCCCGCCGGGGCCCTGAGGAATTGCGTGCGGTCGTTCCTATTCCCACGGTGACGCATGAATTTCCACGAATACCAGTCAAAACAACTGCTTGCCGAGTACGGCATCCCGGTCCCGGCCGGCAAGGTCGCTGCGACCCCGGACGAAGCGGTTGCCGCTGCCAACTCCCTGGGCCAGGGCCCCTGGATGGTCAAGGCGCAGATCCACGCTGGCGGCCGCGGCAAGGCTGGCGGCGTCAAGTTCTGCAAGACCACCGACGACGTGAAGGCCGCTGCGGCCAAGATGCTCGGCACCAAGATGGCCACCTACCAGACCGCTGGCGTTGAACTGCCGGTCAACCTGGTGCTGGTGACCACCGCCGGCGAGATCGTCAAGGAACTGTACCTGTCGGTGCTGGTTGACCGTGGCACCAAGACCATCACCTACATCGCCTCTTCGGAAGGCGGCGTGGAGATCGAGCAGGTCGCCGCTGAAACCCCGGAGCTGATCCACTCGCTGAACGTCGACTTCGTCGAAGGCGTGCAGGGTTACCACGGCCGTGATTTCGGCTTCAAGCTGGGCCTGACCGCCAAGCAGGCCGGCCAGTTCGCCAGCATCATGGTGAACCTGTACCGCCTGTTCAACGAAAAGGACCTGGCCCTGGTTGAAATCAACCCGCTGGCCATCCTGGACGACGGCAACCTGTACGCGCTGGACGGCAAGTTCGACAGCGATGACAACGCCGCGTTCCGCCAGAAGGCCCTGGTCGCCATGCGCGACAAGACCCAGGAAGATCCGACCGAAGTGATCGCTTCGGAGCTGGACATCAACTACGTCACCATGGACGGCAACATCGGCTGCATGGTCAACGGCGCCGGCCTGGCCATGGCCACCATGGACGTCATCAAGCTCAACGGCGGCGAGCCGGCGAACTTCCTGGACGTGGGCGGCGGTGCCAACAAGCAGCGCGTCATCGAAGCGTTCAAGCTGATCCTGTCCTCGGACAAGGTTGAAGGCATCTTCGTCAACATCTTCGGCGGCATCGTCCGCTGCGACATGATTGCCGAAGGCATCATCGCCGCCGTGAAGGAAGTAGGCGTCAAGGTTCCGGTCGTGGTGCGCCTGGAAGGCACCAACGTGGAAGAAGGCAAGCAGCTGCTGCGTGACAGCGGCATGGCCATCATCCCGGCTGACAACATCAACGATGGCGCCAAGAAGATCGTTGAAGCTGTCAAGAACGCTGCCTGATCCGACACCAAGGAATTCCCATGTCTGTTTTGATTAACAAGAACACCAAGGTGATCGTGCAGGGCTTCACCGGCCAGCAGGGCACCTTCCACGCCACTCAGATGATCGAGTACGGCACCCAGGTTGTTGGCGGCGTGACCCCGGGCAAGGGTGGCACCACCCATATCGACCTGCCGGTCTTCAACACCGTTGCCGACGCCGTGCAGAGCACCGGCGCCAACGCTTCGGTCATCTACGTGCCGCCGCCGTACGCGGCTGACGCAATCCTGGAAGCCGCTGCTGCCGGCATCAAGGTCATCGTCTGCATCACCGAAGGCATCCCGGTGCTGGACATGCTGCGCGTCAAGAACGTGCTGACCCGTTCGCATCCGGACACCGTGCTGATCGGGCCGAACTGCCCGGGCGTCATCACCCCGGGTGAGTGCAAGATCGGCATCATGCCGGGCCACATCCACCAGCCGGGCAAGATCGGCATCGTGTCGCGTTCGGGCACCCTGACCTATGAAGCGGTCAAGCAGACCACCGAAGTCGGTCTGGGCCAGTCCACCTGCATCGGCATCGGTGGTGACCCGATCAACGGCCTGAACTTCGTCGACTGCCTGAAGCTGTTCAACGAAGACCCGCAGACCGAAGGCATCATCATGGTCGGCGAAATCGGCGGCGACGCTGAAGAAGCCGGTGCCGAGTACATCAAGAACCACGTGAAGAAGCCGGTCGTCGGTTTCATCGCGGGTGCTTCGGCTCCGGCCGGCAAGCGCATGGGCCACGCCGGTGCGATCGCCTCGGGCGGCAAGGGCACTGCCGAAGGCAAGTTCGCTGCCATGGAAGCGGCCGGTGTTGTCACCGTCCGCTCGCCGGGCGATCTGGGCGCTGCCATCGCCAAGCTGGTGAAATAAGATCGACTGCCTCCGGCAGACGATTCTGTAGAGCCGGCCGCTGGCCGGCTGCTTGAAACAGAAGGGCCGCCTCCGGGCGGCCTTTCCTGTTCTGCGGGTGGCACGCTATGGTGGCCATTACTCGACCATGGCCTGCATCTGCGGCCTGATCAGGTCGCGGTATCGAGCGCTGCGGATCAGCAGTTCTTCGTGCGACCCGGTGGCGGCGACCGCACCTTCATCGATGAGTACGATTCGATCGGCGGCAAGAATGGTCTGCAACCGGTGTGCGACGATGAGCGTGGTCGGCCCCGTGCCCGTTCCGAAAACATGGTCATGTACCGCCTGTTCGGCGTGTGAATCGAGCGCTGATGTCGGCTCGTCGAGCAGCAGGATATCGGCCCGCTTCAACAGTGCGCGCGCAATGGCTACCCGTTGCTGCTGGCCGCCTGACAATCGGGCCCCGCGTTCGCCCAAGGGCTCATCGTAGCCAGCGGGCAATTCACTGATGAAGGCATCTGCGCCTGAAGACACTGCTGCGTTCCTGACATCCTCGTCGGTAGCGTCGAGCTTGCCGTATCGGATGTTCTCAAGCACGGATCGGCCGAAAATCGCCGGCGCCTGCGAGATCGTGCCGATAGCGTTGCGGATGCTTGCAGGCTGGAACGTGGAGATATCGTGGCCGTCGATGAAGATGGCGCCCGCCCGCACGGGATGCAGGCGCAGAAGCAGCGACAGCAGCGTACTCTTGCCCGCGCCGGATGCGCCCACGATGGCGACCTTTTCCCCCTTCGCAATGTCCAGGTTCAAGCGTCGCAGGACGGGCCTGTCGGGCGCAGCGGCATACCAGAAATCGACATTCTCGAATCGGATGCATCCCTGCAGAGCCTGCACCAGCCTGGTTTCCTGCGCCTCATGGTGTGGCAGGTCACCAAATGCGGTGATGCGATCAGTCGCTCCGGCGGAGCGCTGCAGCGCGCCCCATGTGTCCAGAAGCGCGGCGGCGGCCATGCCGCACATCACGGCATACATGGCGAACTGTCCCAGCTGGCCCGCCGAGAGCGTCCGGTCCATGACCTTGTGGGTGCCTGTCCATAACACAGCGGTGATGCCCAGCAGCATGACGATCAATGACAATGCCGTCAGCACAGACTGCCAGGTCGTGCGCCGACGAGCTCCGCTGACGCTGGCATTGAGCGTCGCCGCATGGCGCTCTGTCTCGAAGGGTTCGCGGGCGAAATCCTTGACCGCCCTGATATGGCCCAGCGCTTCCGCCGCAACGACGCGCGATTGCGCAAGCAGATCATTGTAGTCGCGCGCGCTGGTCCGCAGGTGCTTGGAGCCCACGGCGATGGGAACCGATGCAAACGGGATGGCGGCGATCGTCAGCAGCGCCAGGCCAGGGTCGGTAATGAACAACATGGTGACCGCACCGGCCAGCATGATTCCGCTGCGTATTGCCACAGAGAAGCTGACCCCGATGGCTATCCGCAGGTGCTCGATATCCGAGGTCAATCGTGAAAGCAGTTCCGTTGATGGCTGCTGCTGATGGAATTCCAGCGGCTGGACGAGCAATCGTGAGAACAGCTGCCCCCGCAGGTCATTGGTTACTTCGTCAGCGAGGCGATTGATGAAGTAGACCCGCATTGCCGTGGCCACGCCAATCGCCACTGAGATCAAGGCAAGTGTCAGGAAGATGTTGTCGATCTTCTCCAGGCTGTTCAGGTCCAGGCCGCGGTTGCCCCTTGCGGCGATGGGAACGGCAAGGGCGAACGTGGTTGCAACCACGATGCTGGTCAGTGCACCCGCCAGGAGTGGCAGGCGGTTGCGCGAAAGACTCGCCAGCAGCCGGAGGGTACGTGCCACCGGCATGGCCTTCTCGAGGGCTCTATTCACACCCGGCGCTCCTGTCAGTTCCAGTTGCTGGAGCAAGCACCATGGCGATGGCTAGTTCATGCACTTGCGCTGCTCCATCGTCCTGATGATGGCCTCGGCACTGCCGGGGTTTGATGCAAGCGCCTGCCGCAGTTCTGCGCACGCCATCCTCCGCCCCATGCGTGCATACCTTCCCATCCATGAGTTGTCTTCGACGCTCACCTGCAATGTGGGCTCGCGCGCCGGAAAGGCGGCCTGGGTCGGTCTTGTCAGGGAGGGGCGCTTGAACGAGATATCATCTGGACGAATGGCAAGGTCGAGCGGTGCGGGGGCAACAGCCATCGCAGGTCCAGGTGCTTCATCGACCACGTCCAGCGTGGGCCTGCGGGGCGCCGCAGATGCAACTGGCAGCGCCGGGCCAGCAGTCCTGCCGGGCCCTCCCAATGCCCGGGGCATGGCAGCGGGAACGGGTGCCCGCGCGAGAGGGCGCTCGATGAACACGAGCGATACCCTCGTTTCATCATCCCCGACGTTTACAGGTGACTTGCCGGCGACCTGGCACAGCAGGATCAGCAAGGTCAGTTGTGCTGCCGATGCCAGGAAAAGCGCCGATAGTCGATCCACTCGAGGCGACATCGGTCGGTCACTGCGGGAGGGCGTTCAAGGTGACTCGACCTCGTATCCGCGCTGGCGCAGCGCATCGATGTATCCGTCGTTGCCGGACAGGTCGGCGATGGGAAGCACCGCGAGCGTCGTCGTGTTGGTCTGCAGTGCCTTGTCTGCGGCCGCAAGCCATTTCTCCCTTACGACCGTGCGGATGTCGGGCATGCCAAAAGCACGGGCTGCGGGCGCGTTGCTGAGCGAGTCCGTGCATAGTTCATCCCGTTTCGAGGTCAGGGATACGTCGATCCGGGCGGTCTCGCCCGTAGACCATGCATTTGCGTTGGTTACCAGGCGATCCATGCCGGATTCGACAAGATCCATGGTTGCCACCAGGCAGGCGCTGTCGTCGATCGACGTTGACCTGACTGCCTTGAGCATCTGCGCGGCGTTCTGGCGCGAGAGCTTGAGCGTATATCGAGGTGTGTGCAGTCCGATGCCGCGCGCCTTCACTTCGGCGACGATGACGGGAGCGACCACCCCCTTGCTGCTCAGGCCACGCTGGGCCATCACTGTCGACATCAGCTCGTCCGCCGCGGCAAGCGGGCGCTTGCCTTCGAGGTTGCTGCGGCCAGCGAGGTACGTGTCGCGCAGATTCTGCCAGCGCGCGTATACATCCGGTGCCAGGATGTCTTTGAGTTGCGCATTGCCAGGATTGTTCTGTGCCTTCATGTAGCTGTAGCCAAGCGACAGCTTGCCGAGCCAGCCGGTGTCGACGTCTACGGTGAAGGATGGCTCCCACAGCACGGCCTGAGCCTCGGCAATCACCTCTCGCACCGCTGCCGAATCCCATGTGATCGAGGATGGCACCGGCTTGAGCGTGCCTAGGATCCAGAGTGTGTGCTCGCCACGCGAGACTCTCCAGAGTCCGGGACCCGGTGCAACCCCAGACACCACGACGGTATCAAGGGTGCGCAATGGGGGCTCGGTGGCATCTGCTGCGGCGGCACAGTTGATGCCCGCCGCGAAAAGCGCCAATGCAATGAGGAGCACAAGACGTGATTTCTGTTTCAGCATGTGGGTGCCGTTGCGTCTCTTCTCAGGTCAATTACTGCGGTAGGGGCGAGCATGTCGGGGTCGCGGGCCAGCAGCCCGGCCACGCGCGCCACATCGGACCTCGGCACCTCAAGATGAGGGCCGTTCTGGGCGATGTGTTGCCGTACGTTCTGCCAGTAGATCAGCTGGTGCTGCATGTGGTGTTCATAGAAGGCGAAGAGCCCGCGCATGACGCGGTAGTCGTCTGCAAGCAGCCTGCGTTCGGACTGGCCCTGTGCTGCAGGTGCCGGCTCAGCGCACGGCGGTGCGAAAACGCTCCTGAAACCCAGGCCCGACGCGACGGGGGTGGAGATCATCGGGACGATCAGCGCATCGGTCCTGCGGGACAATGCGGCGGTGCCCAGCATGATGCTCATCGAGCGCTTGCAGAAGCTGATGGGGTACGTGGCGTTCTCGTCCTTGAAAACGTCCGGCAGGATGAAGACGGCTGCGCCTGCCCTCAGTTCACGGATGGCTGTTGCCAGGCCTTTGCGGGTGTCATGGACGAAACCAACACCGTTGTCCTCGTTCCAGAACCAGCCGTTGAGCCTGTCGAAGATTTCGTTGCCTGGATGGGTTTCCGGGTTTCCATAGAACAGGAAGGTTTTCCGCTCGTGCCGTAAACGCTCCGCCAGCATGATGATCGACAGAATGTAGTGGGCATGGTGCGGCACTGCGATCAGAAGCCCGCGTGGCGTACGTGCCAGTTCATCGAATGCGCTGTAGTCCGTTCGGTCGGCGCGACTGAGCAGGGACAGGAACTCGGTCCGGTTCCCGCGCCGCAGAACGTTGGCAACGAACAGCTTCTGCAGGTACCAGTAGTAGTACTCGCCAAATCTCGTGTTTCCCGATTCGGCGCAGGCAACACGCAGGTAGTGCTCGTCGTCGTCGGTCAGAGGGGTCTTGATGATCGACTCGATCCAGGCAATCCGCCGATCAAGGCGGCGCAAGGGACGGGCAAGTTGAGTCAACAATTGCGGAATCAGCATGCAAGCCTTCCCTGTCGATCAACGACATCGCCTTCAAGCGTATCGATCGCTTCCATCAAGGCGTCGAGTTCGGCATCGATACTGTCGGGTTGGTACTGTGCCAGCAGTGCGGATCGGAACATCCTGATCTTTCTGCGCGCGTTGTATGTCCTGATCGCCGGCCTGCGCAGTGACTGTTGTTCGCGCAGCAACCATTGATCCCCCAGGCTGCTGCACTGGTGAAGATGGTCGATGATCCCGTGCAGGATCGCGCTGCTGTCGGCCGAATGGGCCTCGATCGTGGAATAGCCCTGTATGCCCCAGAACGACAGTGCATAGCCGTAGCGCTGATTGAGGATCATTTCGAGCGGCGAGACGTAGATGTCCTCGCGCGAGGTCCGAATCAGCAGGGTTGCTTCGTGTGCTGAGACAAGCTGGTCCGAGAAAATGACGAGTGCTGGTCGCTGGCCGGACTGCGCCAGCCGAACCATGCCGCTTGCGCTCAACCCAGGGCTGTTCTCGTTACACACAACGCGTAGGCGCCCTGCATCTGCGAGCTGTCTGCTTCTGGTCAAGACTGCACGCGTGGATGGCAGGACCAGCGCAAGAGCGTTGGTGCCAGCGTGGTCACTGCCTGCATAGGCATGGAGGCTCCGCTCGAACTCCTCCGGTGCGTTGAATCCATCCATGGAATGTGCTCTCGATAATGAAGAGGGCGAAGGCAACCGCCTTCGCCCTCGATCTGCGTCAGTTGATGCCCGGGTCGATTTCCGGCACGCAGTCATTGCCGTTGCTGCCGCAACAGTCCGAGCAGAACAGTGCTACCGCACCATTCCTCACCACTTCAAATGCGGTGCCAATCGACGTTGCGTCTTCGGCCCTCTGCAGCATCCCAGCTTCAAAGCCTGCGACATCCAATGCCATAGAACTCATCCTGATTCTCCATTCCAATTGGATACAGCGATCAATAGCCGGACCGAATTGGCCGGCCAATCTGGACACAACGTCCAAATTCCTTTTTGAACCAGCTTGCGCGGTGATCTGAGCCGTCGAAGGTGATCACCATGAATTTTTCGTGAATGGGAGAGTGCTACTGATGAAGGCGAAAATCAATAGCCCCAGGACGGACATTCGAGGAGGCGATGGCAGTGCCTGGCCGGCAGGGAAACGTGGTCCAGGTCTGCGCGACTCGGGGCGGACCGATCGCATGCATCGGGCCTGACCGGTCCGTGTCCAAAGGCCTAGAATGGTGCAATTGCAACCACAGGCTGGATTCCCATGGCTTCGATCCGCATCGCGATGGCGCAGTTCGATTTCCCGGTCGGCGATGTCGCCGGCAACACCGAGCGCATCATCGAGATGATCGGCCAGGCGCGCGACGAGTATGGCGCCGAGCTGGTGATGTTCCCCGAGCTGGCGGTGAGCGGTTATCCGCCGGAGGACCTGCTGCTGCGTCCCGGCTTCCTGTACGAATGCGAGCAGGCGATGGGCCGTATCGCTGCTGCCTGCCGTGGCATCACCGCCGTGGTCGGCTGGCCGCAGGCGGCTGGCGCGGTGGTCTACAACGCCGCCAGCGTGCTGCGTGACGGCCTGGTCGAACAGACCTACCGCAAGCGCGAGCTGCCCAACTACGCGGTGTTCGATGAGCGCCGCTACTTCGATGTCGATCCGGATGGCGGCAGCTGCGTGTTCGAGGTCAACGGCATTCCGGTGGGCCTGCTGATCTGCGAGGACCTGTGGTTCGCCGAACCGCTGGCCGACACCATGCGCGCCGGTGCGCAGCTGGTGGTGGTGCCCAATGCTTCGCCGTACGAGCGTGGCAAGCACGCCCAGCGCGACGCCGTGTTGGCGGCGCGCACCCGTGAGAGCGGGGCAGCGATTGCCTACCTCAACGTGGTCGGTGGCCAGGACGCGCTGGTGTTCGACGGCGCCTCGGTGGTGGCCGATGGCGACGGTACCGTGCACCCGGCCGCCGCCGCCTTCGTCGACCAATGGCTGGTGGTGGAGTACGACGGTGAAACCCGCCGGTTCATGCCGCACGTGTGGATGGACGACGGCGACGAGAGCATGGACGCGCTGGCCTGGCGCGCGGTGACCCGTGGCATCCAGGACTACTGCCTCAAGAACGGCTTCAAGAAGGTGTGGCTGGGCCTGTCCGGCGGCATCGACTCGGCGATCGTGCTGGCCATGGCCGTGGACGCGATGGGCGCGGAGAACGTGACTGCCGTGCGTCTGCCGTCGCGCTACACCGCCGGCCTGTCCAATGACCTGGCTGCAGAACAGTGCCAGGCACTGGGCGTGAAGCTGGAGGCGGTGTCGATCGAACCGGCGTTCAAGGGCCTGATGGAATCACTGGCGCCGATGTTTGAAGGCACGACCCCGGACGTGACCGAGGAAAACCTGCAGTCGCGCAGTCGTGGCGTGATCCTGATGGCGCTGGCCAACAAGTTCGGCGGCCTGCTGCTGACCACCGGCAACAAGAGCGAGTACGCGGTCGGCTACGCCACCATCTACGGCGACATGTGTGGTGGCTACGCGCCGCTGAAGGACCTCTACAAGACCGAGGTGTTCGGGCTGTCCAAGTGGCGCAACACCGTGGGCGGCGCGCCGGTGATCCCGCCGGCGGTGATCAGCCGTCCGCCGTCGGCCGAGCTGCGCGAGAACCAGCTGGACCAGGATTCGCTGCCGGCCTATGACGTGCTGGACGGCATCCTGTACCGCTACATCGACCAGGAGCAGTCGCGCACGGAGATCGTGGCCGCCGGTTACGACGCGGCCGTAGTCGACCGCGTGCTGCGCCTGGTGCGCATCAGCGAGTGGAAGCGGCATCAGGCCGCGCCGGGGCCGAAGGTGTCGCGCCGGGCGTTTGGCCGCGAGCGTCGTTACCCGATCAGCAACGGCTACAAGGGCTGAGGCAGCGGGCGGTGGGCCTTGGCCCGCCGCTACCGGGCCCTCCACGCGTGGGCGTGGATCTGTTGTAGAGCCGAGCCATGCTCGGCTCAGAGACAGTCGAGCGTGGCTCGACTCTACATTTCGGGCTGTCCACGCATGGCGTGGATTTACGGGGACTCGTCCAGTACCTGTTCCAGATGGGCGGTCTCGGCCGCTTCATTGAAGTGCGCATCCCCCAGCCGTGCGCGCACGAACGCCAGGCCATCCGCAGCGGCCGCGTCCAGCGTGCCGCGGTGGTCGACCGGATAGCGACGGAACGCGACCGGCTCGCCTCGCAGGGCCAGGCCTGCGGCGTACAGCAGCGTGGTCAGATAGGGCACATCGCGGTCCGCGCTGCCATGGCCCAGCATCAGTGGTTGGCTGAAACCGCGGCGCGGTACGCCGAGATAGTCGTACAACACCGCCCAGATGCCCGGCACGCTGCTCAGCGGTGCAGTGAACATGCTGCCGGTATCCGCACCGTCCAGCGTGGCGGCCAGTTCGCCCAGGCACTGCTCGCGTGCCACTGCCACGCGGGCGCGGCCGGTGTCGCTGAGGACGCGGTCGATCTGCGGCGCGACCTGCAGCAGGCCATCGAGCAGATACGCGTGATACGCATTGAGCGCGCCAGGATTGGCGGTGCGGTTGTCCGGATTCATCACCAGCGCGGTCAGCTCGACCGCGGTGGGCGTACCAGTGGTGAAGCTGCCGCGGTAGTGCAACGCCGGCCCGCCATAGGTGGGGGCGATGTGGCCTGCCGTGAGCGCGGCGGCGCCGCCCTGCGAATGGCCGACCGAGACCCACCGCGGCGACAGCGTTGCGGTGCCCAGGTACTGGCGGCTGGCTTTGATCAGGTCGATGGCGTTGCGCGCGGCAGTGCGCACATGCAGATAGGCATGGTCACCTGGATTGCCGAGGCCCTGGTAGTCTGCGGCCACCACCGCATAGCCCTGTGCCAGGAACTGATCGAGGAAGCGTCCGTCGCGTTCGGGTTGGTAGGGGCCGGACACTGAAGGCGCACAACGGTCCGCGATGCCCTGGGTGCCATGTGCCCACGACACCACCGGCCAGCCACCTGCAGGAGCCGCGCCGGCGGGCAGGTACAGCAGGCCGGTGCCTTCGGCCAGCTGGCCGCGATGGTCCGGGGTGCGGTAGTGCAGCTTGTAGGCCTGCGCGGCCTTGGACGGTACCCATGACGCGCGATAGGGGGCCGCAGACAACAGATCGCCCGGTGCAACTGGTGCGGCAGCCAAGGGGCCGGAGGACAGCGCCAGCAGGGTGGCGGCGAGGAGGCAGGTCAGGGGGCGGATACGGCGGGGCGGTGGGGTCATGGGGCGCTCCTTCACGGCCGGGATGGCCGTTGCGCCGCAGTGTGGAGGGCCTCGCCAGAGCAGGCTGCGACCGGCGTCGCATCCGCCGGGGATTCGTAGAATTCCTAGGCGGGATGCGGGATGCCGCCGATGAAGGAGCGTCGTGCTTGGTGCGTCTTGCGAAGAGCAGTCGAGCATGGCTCGACTCTACAAAAGGGAAGGGCCCCTTGCGGGGCCCTTTTCTTACTTCTTTTCCAGTCGCGCGTTGCGCTGGCCGGTGCTGGCGGACTTCTCGCCGGCGAACGGGTTCAGCTTGCGGATCATCCACGGGTACTTCGGCCACTTGCCTTCCAGCCACGGGTGGTCCGGCTGGTTCAGCTGCAGGACGCGGCGGGCGTCGTCGGCCAGGGTCTTGTTGCCCAGGTGGGTGTAGGAATCGGCCAGCACAGCTACGGCGTCGTACTGGAAGGCGCTCTGCGGGTAGGTTTCCAGCAGGTAGTTGGCGCGACCTACGGCCGAGACCCAGGCGCCGCGGCGCATGTAGTACAGGGCGTTGTCCAGCTCGTGCTGGGCGAACACGTCACGCAGCTCCAGCATGCGCTGGCGCGCATCGGCGGCATAGCGGCTGTTCGGGTAGCGGTCGACCACGATGTTGAAGTCCGAATACGCCTGGTGCGGCGTGGACAGGTCGCGGCGGCTTGCATCCAGCGACCATACGCGGCGCAGGAAAACCGTACTGCGGTTGGAGTTGGCCAGGCCGCGCAGGTAGTACATGTACGCGATGTTGCGGTGGGTCGGGTAGGTACGGATGAAGCGGTCGATGCTGGACACCGCGTCATCGTGCTTGCCGGCCTTGTACTGTGCGTAGGCGGTTTCGATCATCGCCTGTTCGGTGTACGGGCCGTACGGATACTGGGCCACCAGGCGGCGGAAGCTGGATTCAGCCCCGCTCCAGTTGCCACCCTGCATCAGCTTGTGGCTCTTCTCGTACAACTGTTCGACCGGCGTCCCTTCATCGGGGCGATCGCCCTTCTTGGCACCACGGTGGCAGCCAGTGGCGGCGATGACCAGCACCAGCAGCAGGGCGGTGAGGCGGACGGGCGCGGAGAGCATGGCGGAGCGTCGGATCATGAGGTCGAGGCGGGACGCGGCTGGAATACGAGGGGTCGATGATAGCCTAGTGTCCTGTCCAGCGACTGAAACCGGCCGCCGGGACCCCAAAATTTCAAAGAATCCCCCCTGCCATGTCTGAACAACCCTCTGAATCGGCCCGCCAGGCCATCGTCCCCGACACCGCCGCCGGCCGTCGTTTCGACGCCGTGGTGGCCGAATTGTTCCCCGAATACTCGCGTTCGCGCCTGACCGAGTGGATCAAGACGGGCGACGTCCTGCTGGATGGTGCCCAGGTGCGCCCGCGCGATCCGCTGCGCGGCGGCGAGGTCGTGACCCTCAACGTGGTGCTCGAAACCCAGACCGACGCCCAGCCGGAGGACATCCCGCTGGACGTGCTGTTCGAGGACGAGCACCTGCTGGTGATCAACAAGCCGGTGGGCCTGGTGGTGCACCCGGGGGCCGGCAACCATAGCGGCACCCTGGTCAACGCCCTGCTGTTCCGCGACCCGTCGGTGGCGGTGCTGCCGCGCGCCGGCATCGTGCACCGCCTGGACAAGGACACCAGCGGCGTAATGGTGGTGGCCAAGACCCTGGAAGCGCAGACCGCGCTGGTCGAGCAGCTGGCCGCACGCGACGTGCATCGCCAGTACCTGGCCATTGTGATGGGCGCGCTGGTGGCCGGCGGTACCGCCGATGCCCCGATCGACCGCCACCCGCGTGACCGCCTGAAGATGGCGGTGCGCGAAGACGGCAAGGAAGCGATCACCCACTACCGCCTGCGCGAGCGCTTCCGTGCGCACACCGCGCTGGAGTGCCGCCTGGAAACCGGCCGTACCCACCAGATCCGCGTGCATATGGCGCACGTGCGCCATCCAATCATCGGCGACCCGCTGTACGGCGGCGCATTGAAGCTGCCCAAGGGCGCCAGCGACGAACTGGTGGCCGCGCTGCGTGGCTTCAAGCGCCAGGCCCTGCACGCCGAGACCCTGGAGTTCACCCATCCGATCACCGGTGAGCCGGTGCGCAACACTGCGCCGGTGCCGGACGACATGCTGCACCTGATGAAGGTGCTGCGCGAAGACAGCGAAGCCTTCGCTGCGCGCGAGCGGGATCGCTGGTGATGGCGGCCGCGCTGCCGGTGCTGCAGGCGGACTGGCCGGCGCCTCCGGGCATCCAGGCGCTGACAACGCGTCGGTACGGCGCAGGCATTTCGCCGGCACCGTTCGCGCAGTTCAACCTGGGCAACCGGCACGCGGCCGATGGTGATACCCCGGCCAACGTCGAGCACAACCGCCAGCTGCTGCAGCAGGGGCTGGCGCTGCCGTCAGCACCGCACTGGCTGCGTCAGGTGCACAGCAGTACGGTGCTGCGCTTCAACGCACCACCTGTGGAAGGAGCGAGCGAGCCGGTGGCCGATGCCGCGGTGACCTCGGTGCCGGGTGTGGTGCTGGCGATCCTGACCGCGGACTGCCTGCCGGTGGTGTTCGCCGCTGCCAATGGCAGCGAGGTGGGCGCCGCCCATGCCGGTTGGCGCGGGCTGGCCGACGGCATGCTGGAGGCCACCGTGGCCGCCATGCAGACCCCACCGGCGCAGCTGCGGGCCTGGCTGGGCCCGGCGGCCGGGCCGGCTGACTACGAGATCGGCGAGGAGGTCTACCACGCCTTCGTCGGGCACGATCCGGCTGCCGAGGCGGCCTTCGTGGCGACCCGGCCGGGCCACTGGAAGGTGGACCTGTTCGCCCTGGCACGGCAGCGCCTGCAGGCGGCGGGCATGGACCCGGCCCAGGTGCATGGCGGTACGGTGTCGACCATGGCCGATCCGGACCTGTATTCGCACCGGCGCGACCGTCGCACCGGGCGCATGGCGACGCTGGCCTGGATCGCGCCCTGACCCTGCCGCTGTTCGCGCGCGTGCTGGGGCCGGCCTTCGCCAGCCTGGCGGCGCCGGTGCAGGCGCTGCATGCCGCACCACTGCCGTGCCGCTACGCAGGGCAGGCACGGATCAAGCGTGGGCCGCACTGGCTGGTACCCGTGCTGGCCGCGTTGGCGCGGCTGCCGAAGGACGGCGATGCGCTGCCGACCGAGGTGGCGTTCAATACACGCGGGCAGGGCGAGCAATGGGCGCGGCGTTTTGGCCGCTGGCCGATGGTGTCGCGGCTGTGGGCCCACGAGGGATACCTGCGCGAGCAGTTGGGCGCGGTGCGCTTCGAATTTGATCTGCAGGCGCACGCGGGCGGCATCGACTGGTCGGTGCGCCGGGTCTGGGCCTTCGGGCTGCTGCCGCTGCCGAGGCGCTGGTTTGGTGGCGTGCGTTGCCGTGAAGCCTGGCAGGGTGAGCGTTACACTTTCCTGGTCGATGTGACGCTGCCCTGGGTGGGAGCCCTGATCCGCTATGAAGGCTGGCTCGAACCGCAGTGAGGCTGCCGCCGAGGCGGGCAGCGCGGTGATCGTGTTCGATGGCGTATGCGCGCTATGCAGCCGCTGGGTGCGTTTCCTGCTGCGTTTCGACCGCAGGGGGCGCTACCGCTTTGCGGCGATGCAGGGGGCGCAGGGCAGTGCGATGCTGCGCACGCACGGGCTGGATCCGCAGGACCCGATGTCATTCCTGTTGCTGGATGCGCAGGGCGCCTGGACCGATACCGATGCGATCCTGCGTGTGCTGGCGGGATTAGGCGGCGCCTGGCGCCTGACCGGCGTGCTTCGGTCAGTGCCGCGCGGCTGGAGAGATGCCGCGTATCGCGCGCTGGCGCGCAACCGTTATCGCTGGTTCGGGCGGCACGACACCTGTTACCTGCCCGCACCGGAGCAGGCCGCGCGGTTCCTGGATTGATTGCCTGTCTTCTGTAGAGTCGAGCCATGCTCGACTTGCTTTTTCTCCTGCTAATAGCAGTCGAGCATGGCTCGGCTCTACAGGAACGCGTGCTTCAGCCCTCCAGCGCGTCCAGGTAGCTGCGGCGCCAGTGGTTGATGTCATAGGTCCGCAGGTGATCCATCATCGCGTGCCAGCGTTCCTTGCGCTTGCGCAGCGACATCGTTGCTGCGGTGGCGATGGCATCGGCCACGCCGTCCAGATCATGCGGGTTCACCAGCAGTGCCTGCTTCAGTTCGTCGGCGGCGCCGGCCAGCAGCGACAGCACCAGCACGCCGGGATCTTCCGGGTCCTGCGAGGCGACGTATTCCTTGGCCACCAGGTTCATGCCATCGCGCAACGGCGTGACCAGGCCGACCGCCGCCGCCCGGTAGAAGCCGGTGAGGGTGGCATGGGTGAAGTTCTGGTTGACGTAGCGCAGCGGTGTCCAGTCAGGTTCGGCGTGGCCACCGTTGATGTGCCCGGCGATCTGTTCCAGCTGGCTGCGCAGCTGCCGGTACTCGGTGACATCGCCGCGCGAGACCGGGGCGATCTGCAGGTAGGTCAGCGAGCCGCGCTGGTCGGGGTGGCGCTCCAGGTAGCGCTCGAAGCCGAGGAAACGCTCGGGCAGGCCCTTGGAGTAGTCCAGGCGATCCACGCCGATCGCCAGCTGGCGATCGCGCAGACTGGCGCGCAGGTTCTTTACCGCGGTCTTGGTGGCGGCGGTGCCGGCCTGGCGTGCGATCAATTCGGTGTCGATGCCGATCGGGAAGGCAGCGGCACGGAAGCGGCGCCCGCCCGGTGCTTCCAGCTCGCCGTTGTCGAGCACGCGACCACCACCGAACAGGCGCAGGTAGGTCTGGAAGCGATCTGCATCGCGCTGGGTCTGGAAGCCGACCAGGTCATAGGCGTACAGCGCGGAGAACAGCCGCAGGTGGTCGGGCATCGCCTGCAGCAGGTCGGCCGAGGGCATCGGGATATGCAGGAAGAAGCCGATGCGGCAGCCGATGCCACGCTCGCGCAGCAGTGCGCCGAGCGGGATGAGGTGGTAATCGTGGATCCAGACGATGTCGTCCTCGCGCAGCAGCGGCGCCAGTTTGTCAGCGAACAGCGCGTTGACCTTGTGGTAGGTCTCGCGCGTGCCACGGTCGTAGTCGACCAGATCCAGGCGGAAGTGCAGCAGCGGCCACAAGGTGCGGTTGGCGAAGCCGTTGTAGTAGCCGTCCACCTCGCGCTTGCTCAGGTCGAGGGTGACGAATTCAATGTCACCGTCTTTCTGTGTGTGCAGCGTGCCGCTGCCGTCGCGCACGCTCTTGCCACTCCAGCCGAACCACATGCCACCGCGTTCCTTCAGCGCGGCCAGCAGGCCCACCGCCAGGCCGCCGGCGCGGTTCTCGCCCGGCACGGCCACGCGGTTTGAAACCACCACCAGACGACTCACGATGCCTCCTGCCAGGACCGCGACAGGCGCATCGCGGCTGTGATCAGGCCGACGTGCGAATAGGTCTGCGGGAAGTTGCCCCAGGCTTCGCCACTGTCGAAGGCCAGATCCTCCGACAGCAGGCCCAGGTGGTTGCGCTGCTTCAGCAGCAGCTCGAACATCTCGCGCGCTTCGTCCATGCGCCCGATTGCCGCCAGCGCATCGATGTACCAGAAGGTGCAGATGGTGAAGCTGGTTTCAGGCTCGCCGAAGTCATCCGGTGCGACATAGCGGTACAGCGAATTGCCATGCTTGAGGTCGCGCCCTATGGCATCGACGGTGGCAATGAAGCGCGCATCCATCGCGTCGATGAAACCGATGTCGGCCAGCAGCAGCAACGAGGCATCCAGCCGATGGCCACCGAAGGTATCGGTGAAGTGGCCCAGCTCCTCGCTCCAGGATTCGGCCATGATGCGGGCGTGGATGGTGTCGGCGCGCTCGCGCCAGTAGCGTGCGCGGTCATCACGCTTCAGCCGCACGGCGATCTTGCACAGGCGGTCGCACGCCGCCCAGCACATCGCGCTGGTGTAAGTGTGCACTTCAGTGCGGCCGCGGAACTCCCAAAGGCCGGCATCGGGTACGTCGTGCAGGGCAAATGCCTGTTCGCCCAGCGGCTCCAGACGGGCGAAGGTGTGCGCATCGCCCGGGTCCTGCAGCCGCCGGTCGAAGAACAGCTGGGTGGAAGCCAGCACCACGCTGCCATAGACATCGTGCTGGCGCTGCACCCAGGCCAGGTTGCCGCGGCGCACCGGGCCCATGCCACGGTAGCCGGACAGGCTGGGAACCTCATCCTCGTCCAGCTTGGCCTCGAAGCCGATGCCATAAAGCGGCTGCAACGTGCCGTCGGTGGTGGCCAGGTTGAAGATGTAGCCGAGGAACTGTTCCATCGTGCGCGTCGCGCCGAGGCGGTTCAGTGCGCGCACCACGAACGCGGCATCACGCAGCCAGCAGTAACGGTAGTCCCAGTTGCGCACGCTGCCGGGGGCTTCCGGAATGGAGGTGGTCATCGCCGCGATGATCGCGCCGCTGTCCTCGTACTGGCACAGCTTCAGGGTGATCGCACTGCGGATCACCGCGTCCTGCCATTCCAGCGGAATGGACAGGTAGCGCACCCATTCGCGCCAGTAGTCGCGGGTACGCTGGAAGGCTTCCTGCACATAGCCGCTGATCGAGCGGTTGAGGGATTCATCCACGCCCAGGATCAGGTGGACGGGATGGTTGAGTACGAACGGCAGGTCGTCGCGTACGAAGCGCACTGGCACGTCGGTGGTCAGCCGCAGCACATGCTCCGGCAGGATCCAGCGCACGTGGTTGCTGCCCCAGGTGGACTCGGGCACGCGTGCGCCCCAGTCCGCCAGCGGGCGTGCGCGTACGGTGATGCGGGGGCTGCCGGCCAGCGGACGCACCTGGCGGATCAGGCTGACCGGGCGGTAGAAACGGTCGTTCTGGCGCCAGCGGGGGGCGAAATCGAGGATTTCCAGTTCACCACCATGCGCGTCGCGCAGGACGGTGCGAAGGATCGCGGTGTTGGTCAGGTATTCCTGCTCGCTGCTCGCGAAGTCCTCCAGCTCGATGGCGAAGTCGCCACCGGTCTGTTGGTTGGGGCCGAGCAGGGCACAGAAGGTGGGGTCGCCGTCGAAGGTGGGCAGGCAGCTCCAGACAACGCGGGCACGTTTGTCGACCAGGGCGCCGAAGCTGCCGTTGCCGACCACGCCCAGATCAAGATCGGGTTGGGTCATCACGCGGTACATCTCGGTTGCGGCCGTGGGGTGGCCGGGTCAATAGGCATTCTCACGCAGCCAGGCGTGCACGCTGCGTATGTCGGGCAGCGCGAACACCGCCTTGCTGGGTTCACGTTCGCCCACCAGCACGCTCCAGCCATGCTGGCCGTTGGCGGCGTCGAAGCCGAATTCGTCGGTGAGGTCGTCACCGAGGAACACCGGCAGGCGGCCACGGAAGGGCAGGTACTGCATCATCCGGCGCACGGCACGGCCCTTGTCGGTGCCGACGGGCACGAACTCGACCACATGGTCGCCAGGTTGCAGGCGGTAGCTGGCACGGCCGCGCACGTGGCGGTCGGCGAAGGCGCGGACATCGCTGGCGGCGTGCGGCGCGCCGCGCCAGTGCAGGGCCAGGCCGACGCCCTTGTCTTCCACCAGCACGCCGGGATACCCGTGGGCAAAGCGCATCGCCTGCTGGTGCAGCGCGTGCAGCCACTCGGCGGTATCGTCGTCGTGTTCGTCGCGCAGCACACGACCGTCCTCGCCACGCAGTTCGTGGCCATGCAGGCCGGCGGCGGGCAGCTTCAAAGGCGCGAACAGTTGATCCAGCTGTTCAAGCGGGCGACCACTGACCAGTGCCACGGCACCTTCCAGGCGGTCGCTGATGCGGCCTATGGCTTCACGCACATCCGGCAGCAGCTGCACGGCGTCCGGGCGTGCAGCGAATTCGATCAGGGTGCCATCGACATCGAGGAACAACGCGCACGCGTCGTCCAGCAATGGCGGTGGCGGGCGCAGGGGGAGCGGTTCAGCCATGACGCGCAGCTTGCCAGCGTGCGCGTGTACGTGGGGTCGAGGGCAGACTACGACCCTGCTTCGGTGGGTGCCGACCGTTGGTCGGCATGGCAGGTCAGCCTGCATCGAGCTCAGGTAGTGCGGACCAACGGTCCGCACCCAACAAGAGCGATCAGAACGTATAGCGGACGCGGCCGTAGTAGTAGGCGCCGTTGCTGCCGATCGGCGACAGCACGTCGTACGGCAGGTTGCCGAAGTAGTGGATATCGCTGTTGGATCGATCCGGATAGTTGTCGGTCAGGTTCTGGCCGCCGATGGCCACGCTCCACTGCGGCGTGATGCGGTACTCCACTTCGGCATCCAGCTGCCATTCGGCCTGGTAGGTCTGGCGCGGGATATAGCCGTCACCGAAGTTGAACACGCGGGTGGCGCTGCCGTAGCGGTTCACGCGGGTGCTCAGCGACCAGTGGTCGTTGCTCCATGCCGCCGAGAAACTGCCGCGCGTACGCGGTGTGGCATCGGTGAGCGTGTTGGTCTCTTCGATGCCAAACAGCACGTAGTCCGGATTCAGCGCACGCAGCTGTGCCGGCGTGGCCAGCACGTTCTTCAGCGTGGTCTTGGTATACGCATAGGTGCCGGTCAACAGCAGCTGGCCATCGCCCAGCGACTGGCGCCAGTTGCTTACCAGCTCGGCGCCTCGGGTACGGGTGTCGGCGGCATTGACGAAGAAGCTGGCGCTCTGCAGGCCGCTGACGCCGTAGTTGGCCGCCACGTAATCGGTCAGTGCATCGCCAGTGATGCTCTCCGACAGCGCGATGCGATCGTCGATGTCGATCTGGAAGAAGTCCAGTGACAGGTCGAAATGCTCGCCGATGCGGCTGGTGAAGCCCAGCGAGGTGTTCAGCGATTTCTCCGGCTTCAGATTCTGCGCACCCAAGCCACGCGCGATTGGATTGTTGACCGACAGCAGGCGGCCCTGCACCAGCTGGCCGCCAGCGTTGTAGCCGGTGGAGGTGGACTCGTAGCCGATCTGCGCCAGCGACGGCGCGCGGAAGTTGTTGGAGATGGCGCCACGCAACGCGAACGCCGGGGTGAATTCGTAGCGCAGGCCGAGCTTGCCGGTCAGTTCGCCACCGAAATCGTCGTTGTGCTCGTAGCGCGCGGCCAGATCGGTGGAGAACTTCTCACCGAACTGGCTGGACAGGCTGGCGTAGGCGCTGGCCACATCGCGCGACAGCGTGGCTGCGTCCTGCGGGGTCAGGCCGCCACCGGCCTGCGAACCGGTCGGTCGGTCGGTGTACGGGCCGGCGGCATAGCTGGCCGGGTCGCCGGGACGGGTCTGGTAGCGCTCATGGCGCGCTTCCACGCCCAGGCCCAGGGTGTGGCTGATGCTGTCGCTCTGGGTGTACACGCGGCTCAGGTCGAGGTTGCCCACGGTCTGCGCGTACTCGTAGTCGGCGGTCTTGAAGCGGGTCGGGCTGGTCGGGCCAAGCGACGCGTTGAGCGAATCACGCAGGCGGTAGGTGAAGTCGTTCTGGCCGTAATCCAGGCTGCCGTCGTAGCTCCATTCGCCCCACTGCCCGCGCACGCCGGCCACGGCCTGCACGTCGCGGTTCTCGCCCTCGGAGATCGGCCGGTACCCATTCGGATAGACCTCCTTCCAGTTGGCATCGCCATCGGGGTAGCGGAAGTAGTTTGCGCCTTCGGTATCGCGCTGGTTGAAGGTGCCGAACGCGTAGAACGTCGAGGTCTGGCCCACCGGAATCTCGGTGTTCAGCCACAGGTTGATGTCCTTGCTCTTGCCATCGCCCAGCACATAGTTGCGCTTGCCCTGCAGCGCCAGGTTGCCCGGGGTCTGGTCCCACGGCGGAATCTGGTCGAAGCCGGCACGGTTGGTGCCGTTGCGGTGCTTGTATTCCAGGCCGACGCGCAGGAAGCCGCCGTCCTCGCCCAGCGAGGTGCCGACCTTGGCGCTGATGTTGCCGGTCTGGCCGTCGGTGAGGGTACGCCCGATCGGCTTCAGGTCGGTGTGGTTGGCGCCGTAGCTGGCCTCGATCTCGCCACCGTCGCCGCCGTTGTCGAGGATCACGTTGATCACACCGGCCACCGCATCCGAGCCATACAGCGCACCAGCGCCATCACGCAGTACTTCGATGCGCTTGATCGCGCTGACCGGGATCGAATTGAAATCAACCGGGGTGGTGCCCTTGCCGATCTTGCTGTCGGTGTTGACCAGCGCGGTGTGGTGGCGGCGCTTGCCATTGACCAGCACGAGTACCTGGTCCGGCGACAGGCCACGCAGCTGTGCTGCGCGCACGTGGTCGGCGCCACCGGAGTTGGACTGGCGCGGGAAGTTGAACGACGGCAGCAGCGCCTGCAGCGCGCTGCCCAGTTCACCGTTGACCACGCCGGCCTTGCGGATGTCCTCGGCGGTGAGCACGTCTACCGGCGAGGTGGATTCGAGCACGGTGCGGTCGGCGGCACGGGTGCCGGTGACGATCACCGTGTCCAGGTTGGTGGCGTCCTGGGCCAGGGCCGGGACGGCGGCGGAGGAAAGCGCGAGGGCGATGGCGAGGCCGAGCGGCGACGCGGGCAGGCGGACGGACATGGGGGCTCCAGCAACAACGACGACGGGGAAGGGGGAGATAGTTTCACTTACATCCATCCGGATGAAGCGATATATTATCTTCGCGTGATGGCCGGTGCCGATGCAAGTCCCTGCCAGTCCGGCATGAGCTGATGCTCGGTTGGCATCAGCACGCCGGGCCAGTGGCGCTGTACGCTGCCGGCTCGCCTTGTCCCCCCTTCCCCGGAGCTGTACCGATGAAACACCTTGGCCTCGTCTTCGCCGTGCTGCTGGCCACCAGTGGCTGCGCCAGCCTCTCTTCGCAGGCGCCCAGCGCCTATGCCACAGCCACCACCGCCGAACTGAAGGGCGATGCCGCACGCCCGTCCGCCGGCCACGGCTGGGTGCGCAGCGAGCTGTACTTCGGCGTAGGCGAAGAGCAAGGCGCCGGCAACCGCCCGCAGGCCGACACCATCAGCGAGGCGCAGTGGCGCACTTTCCTGGACAAGGAAGTGACCCCGCGCTTCCCGGACGGACTGACCGTGTTCGATGCCTACGGCCAGTGGCTGTTCCGCGGTGATGCCTCGCCCAACCGCCTGCGCACCAAGGTGCTGGTGGTGCTTCACGAGGACACCCCGCAGCGCCGCGCCGATATCGAAGCCATCCGCCTGGCGTGGAAGCAGCAGACCAAGCATCAATCGGTGCTGTGGTCGCGGCAGCCGGTCGAGGTATCGTTCTGAGTTGAAGGTGCCGCCGAGGTGCCGCAGGAAGCGATGATGAATTACAGGGAATGCCTGCTGGGCCTGGTATTGGTGGGCGTGCTGGCACCGCCGGCGCAGGCGGGTGGGGACGACGGCGAAACGCTGCGCTTCCAGGTGGCCGCGCATGTGCAGGCACATGCCGATCCCCAGCAGGACGGCAGCATCGCGGTGCAGTTGTCACCGTCGGGCAAGCGCCAGACGTTGGCCGGCGCGGCCGATGCCGACGGCAATTCGAGATGGGGTCTGGAGGACATCGATTTCGATGGCTACCCGGAACTGATTGCGCGCGCCTCGGTGGGCATGGTGAATGAAGCGGTGACGGTGTACCGCTTCGATCCGGCCAGTACAGGTTTCCGCGCGCTGCAGGCCGACACCCACGGCAAGGACAGTTGCGGTGACCTGATGGGGCTGACGGTCGATCGTCCGAGCCGCACCCTGACCAGCAGCTGCCGCAGCGGCCCGATGTGGTACACCGACCAGTACCGGTTTGCAGGCGCGAAACTCTATCTGTACCGCGCCGAGAGCGTGCTGATGCTGGGCGATACGTTGAACACTGCGCTGCAGTGGGAACAGACGGACGAACAGGGTCCGCTGGCGCGTCTGGCGCACCTATGATCCCGCCGGCCGTGTGCTGGAAAGTGCCATTGCCGATGGCCTTGGCGCACCGCCCGACGGGCCGCTGCGCGGCCAGCAGGCCACCGTGCTACCCGCGCGCCTGTTCCTGTTCGACCGGCCTGGTGCGTCCAGCACCAAGCGTTACCTGGTGCAGGGGGATCGCGTGGAACTGCTGGATGAACAGGACGGCTGGGTGAAGCTGCGCTATCGCAACCCGAAGCAGGGCGCGGTGGTGGGCTGGATCAACGTCAACGATTGACGAGACGTCTACCCGCAGTTTGCACATCGAGGCGATGGGTAATTTGCCCACGGAGGCATCACTTCATCGGGTCTAGCCTCGGACGTTCCCCCGTTCGAGGATGTATCCGATGAGCAAGCGCGTGGCCGAAATCGTGGTGGACGCCCTGCAGCAGGCCGGTGTCCGCCGTTGCTACGGCATCGTGGGCGATACGCTCAACCATGTGACCGATGCGATGCATGGCAGCGAGATCGCCTGGGTGCACGTGCGCCATGAAGAAGTGGCAGCCTTTGCTGCTGGCGCGGATTCGCTGGTGAGTGGCGAACTGACCGCTTGCGCTGGCTCCTGCGGCCCCGGCAGCCTGCATTTCATCAACGGCGTGTTCGAGAGCAACCGTAACCGCGCGCCGATGGTGCTGATCGCCAGCCAGGTGGTGACCAGCGAGCTGGGCATGGAATTCCCGCAGGAAGTGGACTTCAAGGCGGTGTACGCCAGTTGCTCGGTGTTCTGCGAGCAGGTGCACAGCGCCGAACAGGCCCGTCGCGTGGTCACACTGGCCTGCCAGGCGGCGATCAGCCGCCGCGGCGTGGCGGTGGTGATCCTGCCGGCCGATATCAGCCAGGCCGAAGTGAAGCACGATGTGCCGTTCTCGGTGCACTACACCCAGCCAGTGCTGCGCCCTTCCGATGCGGAACTGCAGCGCATCGCCGAGCTGCTGGGGCAGGGCAAGCGCATCGGCATCTATGCCGGCGCCGGTTGCCAGGGCGCGCACACGCAACTGCTGGAGCTGGCCCGACGCCTGCAGGCACCGGTTGCGCATACTTCGCGCGCGAAGGACTTCGTCGAGCCGGACAACCCGTACAACATGGGCATGACCGGCATCTTCGGCATCGAGTCCGGCTTCCACACGCTGATGGAGTGCGACACGCTGCTGCTGCTCGGCGCCGATTTCGCCTGGGGCCAGTTCTATCCGGACAAGGCCACGATCATCCAGGTCGACCGCGATGGCAGTCATCTCGGCCGCCGCCACCCGGTGAACCTGGGCGTGGTCGGTGATATTGCACCGACGCTGGACGCCTTGCTGCCGCTGCTGCCGCCGCGCGAGGACAGCAGTTTCCTGGACGAGTGCATCGAACGTCGCGACAAGGCGCTGAAGAAGCGCGAGCAGGAGGAACAGCCGGGCGAGGGCGAGCTGATCCATCCGCAGCACCTGACCGCGCTGCTGTCGAAGCACGCCAGCGACGATGCGCTGTTCACCGCCGACGGCGGCTCGCCGATGGTATGGGTGCTGCGGCACATCCGCGTCAACGGACGCCGCCGCACGCTGACCAGCCTGCTGCACGGGACCATGGCCAACGCGATGCCACAGGCGCTGGGCCTGCAGAAGGCGTTCCCCGGCCGGCAGGTGATCTCGCTTTCCGGCGACGGAGGCCTGGCGATGCTGTTGGGTGACCTGCTGACAGCGGTGCAGGAAAACCTGCCGATCAAGGTGGTGGTGTTCAACAACGGCTCGCTGAATTTCGTCGAGCTGGAGCAGAAGGTGGAAGGTCTGCTGGACAACTACACCGACCTGAAGAACCCGGATTTCGGCCGCCTTGCCGAAGTGATCGGCTTCCACGGCCGCACGGTGACGCGTAGCGAGGATCTGGAGGAAGCGGTGCAGGATTTCCTGTCACAGCGTGGCCCGGCGCTGCTGGACGTGCATACCAGCCGCGCCGAGCTGGTGATGCCGCCGCAGATCGAGGCCAAGCAGGTGGCCGGAACGGCGCTGTATGCGGCCAAGGCGGTGTTGAACGGCCGATTCGACGACGTGAAGCATCTGCTGGTGGACAATTTCCTGAAGAAGTGAGGGGTTGGTCGATGCAGGGCTGCGCCCTGCACCCGCCGAAACCACGGCAACCACCGAAGCAAGGTCAAAAGCAGGTTTGCCGTGGGTAGGCGGGGTGGGTCCGGTTGCGGGGGACGCCGTAAATACGTCCCTGTAGGCTCGGTCGCGCCTTGCTCGTGTGCGCTGTCCTGCGCACACGGCAAGACCGGGGTTGGGCGTCCTGCCCAACCCGCCCGAGGCATGCCTCGGGCCCATGGCGCTCACGCCCCCGCAACCGGACTCACCCCGCCTTCGACAGTTTTCCGCTGCTCTCGGTAGGTGTCGACCTTGGTCGACACGGTAGATCCACGGCATGCGTGGATGAACGAAAGAATGATCGGAATGATCTTCTGTAGAGCCGAGCCATGCTCGGCTGAGAGGCTTCGCGTACGGCAGCCGAGCATGGGCTCGGCTCTACAAAGAGAGCCTGCCTTTGCTTTTGATCTTTGATTCTCTTCCGTGGCTGGCACGCGCAGGGAATTGTCAGAGGCCGGTCGGGTAGATGGCGCGGGGGACGCCGTAAACCCATCCCTGGGGGCTTGGCCGCGGCATCCATGCCGCGGACACCCCCACGCCATCTACCCGCCCGGCCCAACTCGCAATGCCAGTCGACTAACAGTCGACTCTACCCGCGACCAGCCACGAGGGGCTCCGCCGTTGGCTGGAACCCATCATTCCACGACGGAATTGGCGCGCCGGCCCCGCTGGGCCTACCATCGGCGGTCCCCACCCCCACCGCCCCTTCCATGTCCGCTCCCGCTTCCGCCGCACCGCGTCGCTGGTTCGTCGCCGGCGACTTCAACGGCTTCTTCGGCCTGGTCGTCGACAACCTCTCCATCCTCGGCTTCATTGCCATGGCCCTGGTGGGGATCTTCCAGTTTCCCGCCGACGTAGTGTTCGGCCGCATGTTCCCCGGCACCGCCTTCGGCGTGCTGGTCGGCAACCTGCTGTACACCCTGATGGCGCGCCGGCTGGCCGCGCGCACCGGCCGCGACGATGTCACCGCCATGCCGCTGGGCCTGGATGCACCGACCAGCATCGGCATGGCCCTGCTGGTGCTCGGCCCGGCCTTCATCGCCTTCAAGCAGCAGGGCATGGACCCGCATGTGGCGGGCATCGCCACCTGGCAGCTGGGCATGGCCGCGCTGGTCATCATGGGCGTGCTCAAGTTCGTGCTGTCGTTCTTCGGCGAATCGGTCACCCGAGCGCTGCCCCGCGCCGCGCTTCTCGGCTCCATCGCGGGCATCGCGCTGGTGCTGATGGGCCTGCTGCCGCTGCTGGAAACGCTGCGCTCGCCGCTGGTCGGCTTCACCACGCTGGGCCTGCTGCTGTATGTGCTGATCGCCAAGGGCAAGTTGCCGGTGCGTGGCCCCGGGGTGCTGCTGGCCTTCGTGTTCGGCACCGTTCTTTATTACGGCCTCGGCCTGGCCGGGTTGGGCGCGCCGGGCTTCCACGTGCCGGAGTGGGTGCCGCCGCAGGTGGTGCTGCCGCTGCCGACGCTGGGCTTCCTCGAGGGCCTGCCTACGGCGATGACCTACCTGCCGTTGCTGCTGCCGTTCGGCCTGCTGATGGTGGTCGGCGGCATCAACGTCTCTGAAAGCGCACGCGCGGCTGGCGATGACTACCGCACCCGCGACATCCTGCTGGTGGAGGCGGTAGCCACGCTGGTGGCCGGTGTCTGTGGTGGCGTTGCACAGACCACGCCGTACATCGGCCAGCCGGCCTACAAGCACATGGGTGCGCGCAGCGGCTACACGCTGCTGACCGGCCTGTTCGTCGGCATCGGCGGCATGCTGGGCATCATCTCCGGGCTGGTGCAATGGCTGCCGCTGGCGGTGCTGGCACCAATCATCGTGTACGTGGCCATCGACATCACCACCCAGGCCTTCCAGGCCACGCCACGACACCACACCGGTGCAATGGTGTTCGGCTTCCTGCCGTCGGTCGCGTACCTGCTGGCGATCAAGGCGCCCGGCTGGATCGCACCGGACCAGCTGCCGCAGTTGCTGACCAAGCTCGATGGCCATGGCCTGCCGGAACTGGCGGTGATTTTCACCCTCGGCAACGGCTTCATCATCACCTCGATGCTGTGGATTTCGGCGGTGGCGGCGATGGTCGACGGCCGCCTGCGGCGTGCCTGCGGTTTCCTGCTGGTGGCGGCGGTGCTGACCCTGTTCGGCCTGATCCACTCGGTGGACCCGCGCGGCGGCATCTACCTGCCGTGGGATCTGGACGGGCTGGCACGCATCATCAGCTGGCAGTTCGCCGGTGCCTACGTGGCACTGGCGTTGCTGCTGGGGTTGTTGTCGCTGCAGAAGCAGGCGGTGAAACCGCTGGGTGAAAACAGCTG
>NZ_JAOCLC010000035.1:0-52620 GCF_029845105.1 Stenotrophomonas sp. GD03654
CGTACTTGCAGCGGCCCCCGCAACCGGCCCCACCCCGCCATCCCTCAGGAGACCCGCCTTTGCTTCGGCTGTTGCCGTTGCTGTTGCTCTGGCCTCCACGGGTGCAGGGCCGCAGGCCCTGCCGACCAACCCACTACTTGGCAGCTGCGATCTGCTTTTCGATGTCGGCGGCCGTCACCGGGCCAAGGAACGTGTGCGCCAGCTTGCCCTGCGGATCCAGCAGGTGCGTCAGCGGCAGGCCACGCGGTGTGGCGAAGTCCGCCGGCGGATCGAACGGGTCCACGATCACGATCGGATAGGTCACCGGATGCTTGGTCAGGAACGACTGCATCTCCGGCACTTCGATGTCCTCATAAGCCAGGCCGACCACTTCGATGTTGCTGCGCATCGCATGCAGCGCGGACAACTCCGGCATCTCCTTCCGGCACGGTGCGCACCAGGTGGCCCAGAAGTTCACCACCACCCACTTGCCACGATGCGCGGCCAGATCGTAATCACTGCCATCCACCGCCTTCATCTTCAGCGTCGGGAACTCGGCGGTGGTGCGCTCGGCCGGGGTTTCATCGACCGGCGCCGGTGCGGCCGGCGTCGGTGCCTGTGCCGGCGGCTGGCTGCTGGCCGGGGTCGGCTCCTGCGCCGGCTTGCAGGCCGACAGGGCCAGCAGCAGGGTCAACGGGAGCAGCAGCGGCAACGTCGTCTTGCGGGTCATGGCATGTCTCCGGAATCGGTATAGATATCACTGACCTTGCGCTTCAGGCGTTCACGCAGGGGCAGTCGCAGATCGTCCAGCGCCGCCAATGCGGCACGGCCCAGGCTGTCGTCGCGGTACGGCAGGTGCTGCTCGGCTACCGGGATGCGCAGCTGGGTGCATTCGTACAGATCGGCCAGGCTCACCTGGTTCAGGTCGCGCGACAGCAACCACTCGCCGCGCTCGTCACGGCGCAGCAGGTCGATCTCCTGCAGGTTGCAGACCAGGTCATGCAGCAGCGAGTCGGTCAGCATCGGCTCCAGCCGCAGGATTTCATCATCGGCCAGGCCCCTGCCCTTGGCGCGTGCATGGTGGAAGCGGCCGAGCAGGCGCAGCAGGCCGTAGAACTCGTAGCCCTGCGGCAAGCGCAGTTCCACTGGCTGGTAGCGGAAGGCGGCCATCGACGAGGACAGCGACGCGCCCAGCAGCACCGCCACCCAGCACAGGTAGATCCACAGCAGCAGGATCGGCACGAAGGCGACCGTGCCATAGAGCTTCTGGTAGGACTGGAAGCTGCCCAGGTAGGCGCCGATGCCCCACTTCACCAGCTCCAGGATCACCGCGGCCAGGATCGCGCCGGGAACTGCGTGCCGCCATTTCACCGTGTGATGCGGCACCACCCGGAACATCAGCGTGATGCACACGAACTCGATCAGGATCGGCGCCACCCGCAGCGCAAGCTCGGCCAGCCAGCGGCCCTCCTGCGTGCCGAACAATGGCATTGCGAACACCCGCGCCGATACTGCCAGCGAAGCAGCGGCGAGCATTGCGCCCAGGGTCAGCACGGTCCAATAGACCAGGAAGCGGGTCAGCTTGGGCCGGGTCGAGCCGACCCGCCAGATCTGGTTGAAGGTCTCTTCAACACTGTTGAGCGTGATCAGCAGCGAGACCACCAGCGCAATGAAGCCGGCGGCGGTGAGCTGGCCGGCACTGGCCGAGAACTGCCGCAGGTAGCCCTCCGCGGCGCGCGCAGCGTTGGGCACGAAGTTGGAAAAGACGTAATCGCTGAGCTGGTCGCTCCAGCGGTCGAAGACGGGGAAGGCCGAGAGCACGCCGAACACCACGATCGCCAGCGGCACCAGCGCGAACACCGTGGTGTAGGCCAGCGCCGCCGCTGCCTGGAACAGGCGGTCGTCGAGGAAGCGATGCCACAGGAAGCGGCCGAAACTGATGGCCCGTGCGCGATCCCGCGCACGCTCCATCCACAGGTTGAGCGTATCCAAAGGTTCCATCGGTGGAAGGGTACCCGATGCGGAATGCTGGCAGGATAGCCATACTGGCGACCACACGACGAGGAGAAGCGGGCACGATGGGCGAGATTCTGGTGCTGTACTACAGCCGGGGCGGTTCGGTGGCACGGCTGGCGCGCCAGATCGCGCGGGGCATCGGCGAAGTACCGGGCATGAGCGCGCGCCTGCGCACGGTGCCGCCGGTGGCCGCCGTGACCCAGACCGCACAGCCGCCGGTGCCCGACGATGGCGCGCCCTACGTGAGCGTGCAGGACCTGGTGGAATGCCAGGGCCTGCTGCTCGGCAGCCCCACCCGCTTCGGCAACATGGCCGCGCCGGTCAAGCATTTCCTGGACGGGCTCGGCGCCGAATGGGTCAACGGCACCCTGTCAGGCAAGCCGGCCGGCGTATTCACCTCCACCGCCTCGATGCACGGCGGCCAGGAATCGACCCTGCTGTCGATGCAGGTGCCGCTGCTGCACCACGGCTGCGTGATCGTCGGCATCCCGTTCACCGAACCGGCGTTGAGCCACACCACCAGTGGCGGCACGCCCTATGGCGCCAGCCACGTGGCCGGCGCCGCCGATGACCCGCAGCCGACCGATGACGAGGCCGTGCTGGCCCGCGCGCTGGGCCGCCGGGTGGCCGACATCGCGCAACGGTTGTCCCGATGAGCCGCCCGGCGCGCACGGTCCTGCTGCTGGCCCTGATGGGGCTGGCTGCCCTGTTCGCCGGCTGGTTCATCAATGACAAGCACTGGCTGGCCACCCAGCTGGTGTTCACCGCGCCGCCACTGGCGTTGGCTGTTGCCCTGCAACTGGGTTGGCGCAAGGCCGGCTTCTGGGCCTCGGTGCTGGCGCTGGGCTGGTTCAGCCACGGCGTGATGAGCGCCTGGAGCCACCCGGAGACGCGCTGGCTGGCGTTGATCGAGATTGCATTGGCCCTGCTGGTGATCTTCAGCGCCAGCCTGCCGGGGCTGCGCGCCCGCTTCGGCAAGCGACGCTGACGCTGCGGCCGCCGGGCCGTATCATCTGTGTTCCTGGCCCCGCGCCGCTGTACCTGTCCTGGTTTCGCGCATGCACATGATGGAAGAGCTCCTGGTCGTCACCACCGGTGGCACGATCGACAAGATCTACTTCGACGACAAGTCGGACTACCAGATCGGCGACCCCCAGATCGGCATGATCCTGCGCGAGCTGGGCGTGACGTTCCGCTTCAACGTGATTCCGATCCTGCGCAAGGATTCGCTGCACATCAACGATGAGGACCGCGAACTGATCCGCGCCACCATCGCCGCGCAGCCGACCCGGCACGTGTTGGTGACCCACGGCACCGATTCGATGGTGCAGACCGGCCAGGTGCTTGCGACGATTCCGGAAAAGACCATCGTGATGACCGGCGCGCTGAGCCCGGCACGCTTCCGCGGCTCGGATGCCGAGTTCAACATCGGCTGCGCGATCGGTGCGGTGCAGTCGTTGCCGAGCGGCGTGTACATCGCCATGAACGGCCGGATATTCGATCCGCAGCACGTGCGCAAGAACGTGGCCGCGAACCGCTTCGAGTCGGTCTGAGGAACAGCGTGCCGACCAAGGTCGGCACCTACCCAAAGAGAAAACGCCCCGGCCTGGGCCGGGGCGTGCCCATGGAGAGGGACTTGGGCTCAGTACTGGGCGCTGAGGGTCAGGCCCGAGAAGGTGCTGTACGCCTTCACCCGCACATACCAGGTGCCGGCGGTGGGACTGTTGATGGTGCAGGTCTCGCTGTTTCCGCTCAGGTACGGACGGCAGGTGTAGGTGGTATCGGTCGGGGCACTGCCCTGGCGCACGTACAGGTCGGCATCACCGCTGCCGCCACTGATCGCAACGCGCAGCTGGGTGCTGCCGGCCGGAACGGCGACGGTGTAGTTCAGCTCGGCACCGGTCGCGGCGCCCAGGCCGGTCACCGGCACGTTGTTCTGCAGCACGTTGCCGCCCGGGTTCGGATTGCCGCCACCGTTGATCGCCGCAGCCACAGCGGCATTGGCGTCGATGATGCCGGCGCCGCAACCACCCGAGCAGGCGCCCGGCAGCGGACGTGCGGTGCTCTTGATGATGCTCTCGACCTGCGCCGGGCTCAGCGCGCTCGGCGCCACCGACTGCATCAGCGCGACCACACCGGCCACATGCGGCGCCGCCATCGAGGTGCCGTTGTAGGACGCGTAGGTGGCGCTGCCCGGCGTGGTGGTGCCGGTGTTGAGGGTGGACAGGATGCTCTGGCCCGGGCCGGAAATGTCGATGCCGGCACCATAGTTGGAGAAGCTGGCACGCGCACCGGCCGAGGTCGTGGCCGCCACCGCGATCACGTTCGCGCAGTTGGCCGGCACCGACGAGGACACGTTGGTGTTGCTGTTGCCGGCGGCAACCACCACGGTGGTACCACGGCTGACCGCGCCATTGATCGCGTTCTGGTAGGTAGCCGAGCAGGTGCCGCCACCGCCCAGGGACATGTTGATGACTTCGGCCGGGTTGGCATTGGCCGGCACGCCACTGACGGTGCCGCCGGATGCCCACACGATCGCATCGGCGATGTCGGAGGTATAACCACCGCACTTGCCGAGCACGCGCACGGGGACGACCTTCGCATTGAACGCCGTGCCAGCCACGCCGGTGCTGTTGTTGGTCACGGCCGCCACGGTGCCAGCAACGTGGGTGCCGTGCCAGCTGGAATTGGAGGCCGGGATGCCCGAGCCACACTCGTTGGCGCCGTACCAGTCGCCTTCGTCGTTCGGATTGTTGTCGCGGCCACCGCCATCACGGGCCATCGCGGCGTCGCTGATGAAGTCGTAGCCGGGCAGGATGTTGGCGTTGAGGTCGGGATGGTTGGTGATGCCCGTGTCGATCACGGCCACCACCACGCCGGTGCCGGTGGACTTGTCCCAGGCCGGCTGGATGTTGATGCCGGCGCTGGAGGTGCCAAAGCCCCACTGCTCGCTGAAACGAGTGTCGTTCGGGGTCAGCGTCGCGCGCATGATCTGGTCGACTTCGACGTATTCCACGTTCGGATCGGCGGCGAGCTTGCGCATCAGCAGCTCGGATTCGGCCTGGTCGAGCGGACGGTCGGTCTTGACCAGGGTCGGGCCCACGGCCAGCTTGCGGACCTGCTGCAGGCCCAGCGCGCGGCCCTGGCTCGTGGCCATGCCAGCGGCGGCGCTCTTCAGCGAAGAGGCCAATGCGGTGGTGTTGGCCACCGGGGCACTGCCGTCGCGGTACTTCACGATGAAACGCTGGTGGGTCGGCGCGGACTGCAGGCCGCTGAGCTGGACATCACCGGCCAGCGCAGGCGTGGCCAGCAGCAGCGATGACAGAACGGACGCACCAAGGACCACCCACACTCGACGCACACGCGGTTGCGTTACCTGGGACATCGTATTTCCCTTCCTAGTGGTGTGAATGCCGGAATCGGCAGAAGCACCGGCCGAACCATGGGCTGGCTTTCGTTGGCGAGGTTCGAAGTCCGGCGAGTCAGCGGATTCCCCTATCAATCCGCCGTGCAGATGACGCTAATGACCAAAACCGGACACCACAAGATTTTCAGCGTCTTTTCAGCAAGATGAAATGTCTGATCTGAGACTTTACGGGTCGAGGGTTTGTGAAGGTGAAGGAACTTTCTCGTGCCCTGCACAGACCTGACTGGGTCGTCACGTGTCCTGGAATGACTTTGCCGACATCGGCGTCCTCCGATCCCGGTCAGGTCCCTTTTCCCAAGGAAAGGGATCTGACCCCGTCCGCCTGACCAGAACGCAGAAAGCCCGTCACGGGGACGGGCTTTCCAGAAGAGCAGCCGAGCGTCGGCTCGGCTCTACAGTTCAGCGTGGGCGATCATCAGCCCAGCTTGACCAGCCAGTTGTGGCGGTCCGGCAGGCGGCCGTACTGGATGTCGGTCAGTTCCTTGCGCAACGACATGGTCACTTCGCCGGCCGGGGCGTTGATGTCGCCCACCGAGAAGCCCTCGCCCTTCAGCTGGCCGATCGGGGTGACCACCGCCGCGGTACCGCAGGCGAACACTTCGGCGATCTCGCCGGAGGCAACGCCGTCCTTCCACTCGTCGATGCTGACCTTGCGCTCTTCGACCTTCATGCCGCGGTCGCGGGCCAGCTGCAGGATGCTCTCGCGGGTGATGCCCTCAAGGATGCTGCCCGAGAGCTGCGGGGTGACCAGCGTGCCGTCCTTGTAGACCAGGAACACGTTCATGCCACCCAGTTCTTCCAGGTACTTGCCTTCGACCGGGTCGAGGAACAGCACCTGCGAGCAGCCCTGTGCCTGTGCCTTCTGCTGCGGCAGCAGCGAAGCCGCGTAGTTGCCACCGCACTTGGCGGCGCCGGTGCCGCCCTTGGCCGCACGCGCGTATTCGGTGGACAGCCAGATCGACACCGGGGCGACGCCCTTGGCGAAGTACGGGCCGGCCGGGCTGGCGATGACGTAGTAACCGGCCTTGTGCGCACCGCGCACGCCGAGGAAGGCTTCGTCGCCGATCATGAACGGACGGAAATACAGGCTCGACTCATCGGCCGACGGCACCCAGGCGCTGTCCACGGCGATCAGCTGCTTCAGCGATTCGACGAAGATCTCCACCGGCAGTTCCGGCAGCGCCAGGCGCTGCGCCGAACGCTGCAGTCGACGGCCGTTGGCATCCGGGCGGAAGGTCCAGATCGAACCGTCGGCATGGCGGTAGGCCTTGATGCCTTCGAAGATTTCCTGGCCGTAGTGCAGCACGGCCGCGGCCGGATCCAGCTGCAGCGGGCCGTAGGCACGCACGTTGGCGTTGTGCCAGCCGGTGTCCTTGTCCCAGCGCACTTCCACCATGTGGTCGGTGAAGTGCAGGCCGAAGCCCGGCTTCTCCAGGATCTGGGCGCGCTCTTCAGCGCTGCGCGGGTGGTCCGAACGGGTGACGGCGAAGCTGGGAATGGACTGGGACACCGGAGATTTCCTGTTCTGGTTGCGGGTAATGCCGGGCCCGCGTCACTGCGGGCCGTGGGTCAAAGCATGCCGGTCTCGAGCCGGGCCGCCTCGGACATCATGTGCTGGTTCCACGGCGGGTCGAACACCAGGTCGACGTCGGCCTCGGCCACTGTCGGGATCATTTCGAGCTTGCTGCGCACGTCGTCGACGAGGATGTCGCCCATGCCGCAGCCGGGTGCGGTCAGGGTCATCTTCACGTCGATCTCGCGCTTGCCTTCGTCCAGGTGCTTGATCTCGACTTCGTAGACCAGGCCCAGTTCGACGATGTTCACCGGAATTTCCGGATCGAAGCAGGTGCGCAGCTGCTGCCATACCAGCTGTTCCACCTGTTCATCGGTGGCATCGGCCGGCAGCTCCAGCGGTGCCGGCGCCTCCTTGCCGATGGCGTCGCCGTCTTTGCCGGCGATGCGGAACAGGTTGCCCTCGACAAACACCGAATAACTGCCACCCAGCGCCTGGGTGATGTACCCATAGCTGCCGGCGGGCAGGGTCACGGTATCGCCCTGCGGGACCATCACGGCCTCGCAATCGCGTTCGAAGTGGACAGGTTCGCTGCTACGGGAATACATGGGGACCGATATGGGGCCGTGGCCGCGGCCACGCAAGACGGCATTCTAGCCCAGCCGCCCTGCTGCCGCCGGTGCACTGCGGCAAACCACAGTATCCTGTGGGTGATCTTCAGGAAGCTTCGATGTCCTTCAATGCCGCGCGTGCCAGGACCGTGACCTGGCTCTGGCCCATCATGCTGTTGCTGGGCCTGTTTGTTGCTCCCCTCGCCTGGACGGTGCTGGCGCTGATGACCGGCCGGCAGGTCGGCTGGATGGCGGTACTGACCGCCCTGGAACTGGTGTTCATGCTGCGCATGGGTACGCTGGGCCCGGGCCGGCTGCGCATAGCTCTGGTCGTGCTGGGCACCCTGCTGGTGGCCGCCGTGGCCAACTGGACCATCGCCAGCGCCTGGATGGGCGGTTCGATCGGGCTGGACCTGTGGGACGCCACGATGCGGATGGGTCCGCACCTGGCCTGGACCCTGATTACCCTGGCCAACGGCGCGGTGGAATGGCTGTGGCTGGCCGTCGCCGTGGTCGTAGGCGCCTGGCTGGCGCGCTGACCGCGTAGATCCACGCGTGGATTCGGTAGTGCCGGCCGCTGGCCGGCAGAGCGTGCGGACCAAGGTCCGCACCTACCAGATCCAGCCGCGGCCTAATGCCCGCCGTAGATCCACGCCACGCGTGGACGGGGTCGTTCCGGCCGCTGGCCGGGAAAAAGCGTGCGGACCAAGGTCCGCACCCACCGGATGCAGCCGGATCTCAATGCCCGCCGTCGAGCGCTTTCAGTTCGCTCACCAGCGAGGCTGCCGCTTCCGCACCATCGCCGTACAGCATGCGCGTGTTGTCGGCATAGAACAGCGCATTCTCGATGCCGGCAAAACCGGTGCCCTTGCCGCGCTTGATCACCACCACGTTGCGCGCGTTGACCACGTCCAGCACCGGCATGCCGTAGATCGGGCTGGCCGGGTCGGTGCGTGCCACCGGATTGACCACGTCGTTGGCACCGATCACCAGCACCACGTCGGTGTTGGCGAACTCCGGGTTGATGTCGTCCATGTCGGCGATCAGATCGTACGGCACGCCCGCTTCGGCCAGCAGCACGTTCATGTGCCCGGGCATGCGCCCGGCCACCGGGTGGATGGCGAACTTCACCTTCACCCCGCGCTGGCCCAGCCGCTGTGCCAGCTCCCAGATCTTGTGCTGGGCCTGCGCCACGGCCATGCCGTATCCCGGCACGATCACCACGCGTTCGGCGTAGGCCATCATCGCTGCAACGTCCGACGCTTCAATCGGCTTCTGCGCACCGGTGATCGCCTGCGCTTCGCCCCCGGCACCGCCGCCGAAGTTGGAGAACAGCACGTTGCGGATCGGCCGGTTCATCGCCTTGGCCATCAGCCGGGTCAGCAGGATGCCGGCCGCGCCGACCATCATGCCGGCGATGATCAATGCCTCGTTGCCCAGCACGTAGCCTTCGAACGACACCGCCAGGCCGGTAAACGCGTTGTACAGCGAGATCACCACCGGCATGTCGGCGCCACCGATCGGCAACGTCATCAGCACGCCCAGCGCCAGCGCCAGCACGAAGAACGCGACGATCGCCCAGGTATTGAGGGTGCTGGCCGCGATGATCGCCAGCACCACCACCGCCAGTGCCACCAGCAGGTTCATCACCTGCTGGCCGGGCCAGGTCACGCGCTTGTCCAGGCGCCCATCCAGCTTGGCCCAGGCGATCACCGAACCGGACAGCGACACCGCACCGATCGCCGCGCCGACCACCGCCAGCAGCAGCATCATGCCCGATGGCTGGCGCGCGGCCAGGTCGGCCAGTGCCTGTGCACTCCAGTGGCTGGTATCGCGGTTGGCGAGGAAGGCGTAGCGCAGCAGTTCCACCGCGCCGATGGCCGCCGCCGAGCCACCGCCCATGCCGTTGTACAGCGCCACCATCTGCGGCATGTCGGTGATGGCAACCTTCCCGGCCGACCACCAGGCCAGGCCCGCGCCCAGCAGCAGCGCCACCAGGATCAGCGGCACGTTGTGCAGTTCGGGAAGGAAGAACGTCGCCACCGTGGCCAGCAGCATGCCCAGCCCCGCCCAGCGGATGCCGCTGCGCGCGGTCAGCGGCGAGGCCATGCGCTGCAGGCCCAGCAGGAACAGCGTGGCGGCGACGAGGTAGCTGGCCTTGACCAGCCAATCGAGCAGTTCGACGGTGCTGATGTTCAAGCCTGCGGCTCCTTCGGCTCGTCCTTGCCGCCTTTGGGCGCACTCGGCTTGAACATTTCCAGCATGCGCGCGGTGACCACGTAGCCACCGGCGGCGTTGCCGGCACCGAGCACCACGGCGAGGAAGCCCAGGGCTTTCTCCAGCGGTGTCTGCGCGTGCCCCAGCACCACCATCGCGCCGATCAGCACGATGCCGTGGATGAAGTTGGAGCCCGACATCAGCGGGGTATGGAGGATCACCGGCACCCGCGAAATGATCACGTGGCCGGCGATGGCCGCCAGCATGAAGATGTACAGCGCTACGAACCCGTCACTCACTGGCAACGCTCCTGCTCTGTCTTCGTCGTCCCATCATAACCATGGGCTGAATCCGGTGCGCGCCCGGCGTCAACCGAAGCCGCGCTCACGCGTTGTCGATGGTGACCCCGAGCGAGGAACCGTACCCTGTGCTGGTGAGCAGCCCCGTCCCCCCGAGCGCCGAGACCGATGCCCTGCCGGCATCGCTGGAGGCGTTCCTGGCCAGTGTCGGCCCGCGTGCGTTCCGCTTCGCCGAGGCCGGGTTGCGCCAGCGCGAAGACGCCATGGACGCGGTGCAGGACGCGCTGTTGCGCATGCTGGACTACGCCGACAAGCCGGCCGTCGAATGGGCGCCGCTGTTCTGGAGCATCCTGCGCCGGCGCGTGATCGACGTGCAGCGCCGGCGCCGTTTCCGCCTGCCGTTCTGGCGCGACAACCAGGACGCGGAAGGCGGCGAGATCGACTGGGCCGACCCCGGCCCGGACCCGGCACAGGCGCATGAACAGCGCCAGCAGTACCAGCAGCTGGTGGACGCGTTGCGCCGCCTGCCCGCCCGCCAGCGCGAGGCGTTCACCCTGCGCGTGCTGCAGGATCTGGACGGGGCCACCACCGCCCGCGCCATGGGCTGCAGCGAAGGCGCGGTAAAAACCCATCTGGCACGCGCCCGCCAGGCGCTGCAGGATTACCTGGAGATCCACCCGTGAACCGCTCCCTGCCTTCCGATGACTCCCTGCGCGGCCTGCACGCGCAGTCGCTGCGCGCGCTGTCGCCGGCAACGCTGGCCCGGCTGCGCCAGGCTCGCCACGGCGCCACGGCCACCCATCGCGGGCGCTGGCGCTGGTGGCTGGCCAGTGCCTGTTCGCTGGTGGTGGCGCTGGGTATCGGCCTGCAGTTCACTGGCCATGGCACGCTGACGGGCCCTGCGCCGGCACCGGTGCTTGCCTCGGTGGAAGACAACAGCGCGCTCTACGACGAAAATCCCGATCTGTACCTGTGGCTGGGCGATACCGACCTGGCGATGGAGTGAATGATGTCCCGACTGCACGCCCTGCCCCTGCTGATGACCCTGTTGCTGCTGCCGGCCCTCCCGGCACTGGCGCAGAGCGCCGCGCCCGCCCCTGCCGCACGCCCCGCGCCGGCCGCACCGCTGCCGGCCTGGGAACAGCTGAGTGAAGCACAGCGGGAATCGCTGCTGGCGCCGCTGCGCGACCGCTGGAACAGCGCCGATGCCGGCCAGCGCCAGCGCATGCTCTCGCATGGCCAGCGCTGGCAGTCGATGAGCCCTGAGGAACGCGACAAGGCCCGCCGTGGCCTGCGCCGCTTCGAGCACATGAGCCCGGAACAGCGTGAGCAGGCCCGGGCCCTGTTCGGCCAGATGCGGGATCTGCCGCCCGCGCAGCGCGATGCACTGCGCGAGCGCTGGTCGCAGATGACGCCGGAACAGCGCAAGGACTGGGTGCGCGAGAACCCGCCGCCGGCGAAGCCGCGGTAAGACCAGATTCAATCCTCTGTAGCGCCGAGCCCACGCCCGGCTGCTTCATCGCGTCTGCGCAAGCCGAGCATGGGCTCGGCTCTACAGCATGCAGGTCAGGTCACGCTTGCCAGCGCGTCTTGGCCAGCAACTCGTCTTCCCAGTCGAAACCGAGCTGCCCTTCGCGCACGAACAGCGCGACGAAGTTGAGCAGGTTGCGCGCATACATCTCGCTGGCCTGGGTCGCACCGCGGCTGGCCAGGCCCAGCGGGCCATCGATGGTCACACCCTGATGTTCGATGCACTGCCCCGGCTGGGTCAGTGCGCAGTTGCCGCCGCTCTCCGCCGCCAGGTCCACGATCACGCTGCCGGTGGCCATGCCCTCCACCATCGCGGCAGTCACGATCGTCGGCGCCGGTCGCCCCGGCACCGCTGCAGTACAGATCACCACATCCACGCTGCGCAGGTGGTCAGCCAGCCGGCGCTGCTGCTCGGCACGTTCCTCATCGGTCAACGCACGCGCATAGCCGCCTTCACCGGCCGCACTCACGCCAAGATCGAGGAAGCGCGCGCCCAGTGACTGGATCTGCTCGCGGGTTTCCGGGCGCACGTCGAAACCTTCCACCTGTGCGCCCAACCGGCGCGCGGTGGCAATGGCCTGCAGGCCGGCCACGCCGGCACCGATCACCAGTACCTTGGCCGGGCGCACGGTACCGGCCGCAGTGGTCAGCATCGGGAAGAAACGCGGCGCGCGTTCGGCTGCGATCAGCGCGGCCTTGTAGCCGGCCATGCCCGCCTGCGAACTGAGCACATCCATCGCCTGCGCGCGGGTGGTGCGCGGCAGCTGCTGCAGCGGGAACAGCTGCAGGCGGTCGCCAGCGGCCAATGCCGCAAGCGCCGGATCACTGGCCGGGGCCAGCAGGCCGACCACGCTGGCAGCGGGCTTGAGCTTTTCCAGGACCGACACCGGCGGCGCCTGCACGCACAGCAGGATATCGATCTCGCCCCAACGGCCCGCGTCGAACACACGTGCGCCGGCATCGTCATAGGCCGCATCGGTGAAGCCTGCCGCCAAGCCGGCGCCGGCCTCGTACCAGACGGCAACGCCGAGGGCACCGAGCTTGCGCGCGGTTTCCGGCGTCAACGCCACGCGCCGTTCGCCCGGCGCGGTCTCCTTGATCCCCAGCAACGCCACGGCCATGCAGGTCCCCGCTGATCGGTGAGTTTTCCCGATCCTAGCAGGCGGCCACGGCTCAGTGCAGTGTTGCGCTGCCCGGGTCCAGCCGATCGATCACACCCTGCATCGCGCTGTCGAAGGCGCCATCGTCGACGTGGGCGCGCAGGCGGCCCAGCCGCACCATCACCGCCAGTTCTTCCGGCGAGGCCACGCAGAAGCGCACGCCGCGGCGGTTGACGAACAGCAGGCGCGAGGAAATCGGGCTGACCCAGGACAGCTTGCCGGCCTGCACCTTGCCGTCCTTGTCGACGAAGTCCAGCCAGTTGCCGATTTCCATGCGGCGGAAGCGGTCGGCGTCGGCGTTGTCGAAGTCGTCGGCGTCGATCTGCCCGCCCAGCTCGACCGCTGGCGATTCAGCCACCGGCGGCGCCGGCAAGGCGACCTGCGGCAGCTCCGGCAGCGCGCGCTGCAGTTCCGGCCGCGATTCGGCAATGCCCTGCAGGGTGTCATGCAGGGCATCGATGGCGCCGGTGGCGGCATCACCATGCACACCCACGCTGGCGAACACCTTGGCCAGCACCGGCTGCCAGGCCTGCAGCCACGGTTTGCCGACGATCTGGCGGCGGGCCTCGGCCACTTCCTCCAGCAGGCCGTCAGCCAGGCTCAGTGCCTCGGCCACCGACGCGCCCTCCTCGCCCTCGCGCAACAGCGCCAGGGTCAGGTGGTGCTGCCACGGCTGGCGCAGGAACTCGGCAATGGCCGGCGGCAGGGTGGCATCGCCGATGCGGCGGTCCAGTTCGGCACCGGCACGGCTGCGGGCCATTTCCAGTTTTTCCTGGCCGCGCTGCGTTTCGGCGGCGCGACGCTCGGCGATTTCCACGCGGCGGCGATGCTGTACGAGGAACTCTCGGAATTCTTCTTCCAGCGTCAGGAAGATCGCCAGATTCTCGTTGAACTCGGCCACCAGGCGTTCGATGATCTCCTCGACCTTGGCCATCAACATGCGCTCGGCCTGGCTTTCGCCGGTATTGCCCTCGCAGGCTTCGGCCAGCGAGTTGAGCAGCTTGCGGGCCGGGTGGGTCTTCTGCACGAACATACGGCGGTCGAGCATGGCGACCTTGACGAACGGCACCACCAGGCGGCCGATCAGCTCGCGCGAGCGACCTTCCAGCTCGCGCTCGTCCAGCATCACGTCGAACAGCATGCCGACCAGATCGATCGCGTCCTCGTCCTGTGGGTCCAGGCGGGTCTGGCCGGGATCGACGCCGAGGCGGGTGGCGCTGGACAGCACTTCACTCTTCAACCGCTGCGCCAGCGATTCGCCATCCTCGCCGATGGCCGCACGCAGCGTCGCACTGGGCGTGGCCTGCAGCAGCGACAGTACCGACATCATCTCGCGCTGGCTCAACGGGCGGTGCTGGCCGACCGCGACCTGCGCGGCCGAGGTGGCGTCCTCGCGAACGTGGCGGGTCTGCTGCAGCAGCTCGTGCAGGGCCTCCAGCAACATGCCCTGCTGGCCGGCATACGCCTCGCCACTGCCGGCGTCCTCGCCCCCGAGATGCTGCTGCATGTGGCCACGGCGCTCGGACCAGCGCGCGGCGAAACGCTGCGCCCAGGCCGGCGCGACCTGTTCATCATCACCGAATTCGGATTCGAAGCCCGCCGCGTGGCGCGGCTCGACCAGATCGTCCACCCCCGGCGCCATGCGCGGGTCGGGCGCGGTCGACAACGGACGCCGCGGCGCCCCCATCTGCGACATCACGCCCGCGGCGGCCAACTGCTCGTCCAGCTTCTCGTAGATGCGGCCGACCGGCGCGCGCAGGTCGCGCTCGCACAGTTTGATCAGCACCAGGTGCACTTCCGGCGCCAGCTCGCAGCCGGCAAAAGCCTCATGGATGGCCACGCCCAGGTGTTCGGGGCTGACCGGGTTGTGGTCGGCATCCAGCTCGGCGCCGCCGATCAAGCGGCCCAGGCGACGGTCCAGCCGCGCCAGCACCGGCTTGAAATCGCGCAGCAGCACGGTGGCGAAATTGCGCACCGCCAGCCGCGACTCCAGTACATGTTCAGCCAGAAGGCTCAGGCCATCCTCGGCCGGCCCGGACAGGGTGGTTTCGGCCGACAGCGGCTCGCCACCGGCCAGTGCATCCCAGGCCCGCTGCAGGTGGCCGGCGAAGGCGGCGGCGATGTCCTCGCGGCGGCGGCGCAGCTCGCGCATCGCATCCAGGAACAGCAGCTGCGATGAGCCTGCATTGCCGGCCCGGTCGAACAGTGCATCGTCGAAACGCGCCAATGCGGCCCCGAAAGCCTGGCACAGCGCCGGCAGGACCATGTCCCGGGCACGCTGAAGCTGGACCGGGTCACGGCCCGGCGATCCCATCGGTGTGGGCGCGCTCATCATTCGGGAAGGCTCCCCACCTTCTCTGGTACGACAGACAGCATGGACATCGCGACGACCGGCACACCCCATGTGCCGGTACGTCGATGGTAGGCCGGCCAGCCCGTCACGGACAGTGAAACAGTCCTCACTTCAAACCTCATGACCGGCGGCCCGGCAAGATGGATATCGTAAGCCGTGCGAGGCCCACGAGGCGAGAGGAAGCGGTCGTCCCTTTCCCGCCAGTGGCATGATGTTCATCACAGTTTGTTATTCAGGGGCCGGACGCGACACAGACGGCGTCATTGACCACCCCGACTATAATCAAGCACCCGTGATGACCGGTTCAGACTCCATGCCCGACCCCGCTGCCCTGCTTGCCCTGGATGCCCGCCGCTCGGTGCCCTCGCGGCAACTGGGCGAGCCCGGACCGGATGCGGCCACCCTGCACCGCATGCTGACCTCGGCCGTGCGTGTGCCCGACCACGGCAAGCGCGTGCCGTTCCGCTTCCTGAAGATCGCCGGCGATGCACGTCACACTCTGGGCGACTTCCTGGCCGAGCGCAGCCGCCAGCGCGACCCACATGCTGGCGAGGCGGTTTTCGAAAAGGACCGCCAGCGTTTCAGCCATGCGCCGCTGGTGATCGTGGTGGTGGCCAGCCCGCGTCCGGACCCGAAGGTGCCCGAACAGGAACAGCTGATGACCGCCGGCTGTGTCTGCTTTGCCCTGCTGCAGGCCGCGCAGGCGCTGGGCTTCGGTGCACAGTGGCTGACCGCATGGATGGCCTTCGATCCAGTCGTGCAGGCACACCTTGGCCTGACTGAGGGCGAGGGCATCGCCGGCTTCATCCATATCGGGACACCCAAGGCGGAGGTGCCTGAGCGCGAGCGGCCAAGCGTCGCGACCCTGCTGCAGGACTGGACCGGCCAGTGAGCGTGGTGAATGCCATGCCGCTGCCGCCGCCGCTGTATCTGGTGGATGCCAGCATCTACGTGTTCCGCGCCTGGCATTCGCTGCCGGACGAATTCCAGGACAGCCAGGGCTGGCCGACCAACGCAGTACACGGATTTGCCCGCTTCCTGCTGGACCTGCTGGAGCGCGAGCGCCCCCGGCACATCGCCATCGCCTTCGACGAGGCGTTGGACAGTGGCTTCCGCCACCGCCTGTACGCGGCCTACAAGGCCAACCGCGACCCGGCGCCGGAAGCGTTGAAGCGCCAGTTCGTGCACTGCAAGGCGCTGTGCGCAGCGCTGGGCCTGGTGGTATTGGCCCACCATGACTACGAGGCCGACGACCTGATCGGCAGTGCCCTGCACCAGCACCGGCACAGCCATCGCGGCCTGATCATTTCCGCCGACAAGGACCTGTCGCAGCTGCTGCTGGACCACGACGAACAGTGGGACTACGCACGCAACCAGCGCTGGGACGTGGCCGGGGTGAAGGCGCGGCACGGCGTACACGCGCACCAGATCGCCGATTACCTGGCGCTTTGCGGCGATGCGGTGGACAACATCCCCGGCATCAGTGGCGTCGGCAGCAAGTCCGCCGCCGTGCTGCTGGCCCATTTCGGCAGCATGGATGCGCTGTACGAACGCCTGGACGAAGTGCCGTTCCTGCGCCTGCGCGGCGCCGCACAGATGGCGGTGCGCCTGCGCGAGCAGCGCGAGCACGCCCAGCTCTGGCGCCAGCTGACCACCATCGCGCTGGACGCGCCGCTGGAAGGCAGCCAGCCCGGCCTGCTGCGCCAGGCGGCCGACCCGGAGCTGCTCGGTGGCCTGTGCCAGACCCTGCGCTTCGGCCCGATGACCCGCCGCCGGCTGTTCGAAGCCGCTGGCGTGGCCGACCCTCTTCCCACCCACAGCGAGCCCGCATGAGCCAGCGCAACACCGAAGCCCCGCGTGTCGTCTATGAAGGCAAGTACCAGCGCATGCTGGTGCGCGGCACCTGGGAATACAGCGAACGTACCCATGCCGGTGGCCTGGCGGCGATCATCATCGCCGTCACCCCGGAGGACAAGGTGCTGTTCGTCGAGCAGTTCCGCGTGCCGCTGCAGGCACCCACCATCGAGATGCCGGCCGGCCTGGTCGGCGACATCCACGCCGGCGAATCGATCGAAGTCTCGGCGGTGCGCGAGCTGGAAGAAGAAACCGGCTGGACCGCCGATCACGCCGAAGTGCTGATGATTGGCCCCACCTCCTCCGGCGCCAGCAGCGAAAAAATCGCCTTCGTGCGAGCTACCGGCCTGCGCCGGATCGGCGAAGGTGGCGGCGATGACAGCGAGGACATCACCGTGCATGAGATTCCGCGCAGTGAGGCTGCGGCCTGGCTGGTGCAGAAGATGGGCGAAGGCTACGAGCTGGACGCCAAGCTCTGGGCCGGGCTGTGGATGATCGAGCATCACCTGGACGGACGCCCGCGTGGCTGACGCCGACCTGCATGCACTGCCGGCGCTGCTGGGCGCCGATGATCCGGCAATCTACGCGATCCACCGGGCGCAGGGCGCGTCGCCGTACCTGCTGCTGGCCGACCACGCCGGCCAGCAGGTGCCGCGTGCATTGGCGGGCCTTGGCCTGGCCCAGGCGGAGCTGGACCGCCATATCGGTTGGGACATCGGCATTGCCGGCACCACCCGGGCACTGGCCGAGCGGCTGGATGCCTGGGCGATCGAACAGACCTATTCGCGGCTGCTGATCGACTGCAACCGTCCGCTGGCCTCGCCGACGCTGATTCCGGAAGTGAGTGACCACACCGTGGTGCCGGGCAATGCCGGGTTGTCGGCGGCACATCGCCAGCAGCGCATCGATGCGATCCACGCGCCCTACCACGCGCGCATCGACGCAGAACTGGATGCGCGCGGAGGTGCCGGCCGCCCCACCCTGCTGGTGATGATGCACAGCTTCACCCCGGCGATGAACGGCACGCAGCGACCGTGGCATGCCGGCGTGCTGTACCACCAGGACACGCGCTTTGCGCATGCCTTGCTGCAGGCACTGCGCGAGGAAGGCGATCTGGTGGTGGGTGACAACGAACCGTATTCGGTCAGCAGCACCAGCGACTACGCGGTGCCGGTGCATGGCGAAGGCCGCGGGCTGGTGCACGTGGAACTGGAAATCCGCCAGGACCTGATTGCCGATGTGGCTGGGCAGCAGGCGTGGGCGGAGCGGCTGGCGCGGATCTTCAGCGCATTGCAGCCGCAGTTGCTGGCGTTCGGTTGAACGCGCGTGGATCCAGTCCGGATCGGTAGTACCGGCCGCTGGCCGGCAACCTCAGGGTAGTTGGATCAATGTATTTGCCGGCCAGCGGCCGGCACTACCGCAGGCATGGCACATCCCCCCACGGCAGCGCCTTCAATCATGCCTCGCTGACCGGGCAGACGGCGGCGGCCGATTCGACCGGCGCCGGGCGCAGGCCCAGCGCGATCACCACGCCGAGCGCGGCGAACATCGCGGCGCCGTACTGTGCATTGACCATGCCCTGCAGGGCGTCGGCACTGGTTGCTGCCTGCGTGCCGCGCGCGGCGTTGGCCACCATCACCAGCACCGCCAGTCCCAACGCGCCGCCGATCTGCTGTGCGGTGGCCGCCATGCCGGACGCGACACCCTGCTGCGGCCCCGGCACGCCCTGCCCGGCCACGATCCACATCGCCGTCCAACTCATGCCCTGACCGACGCTGAGCACCACGATGCCCGGCAGCAGCGGCCAGTAACCGGCGCCATGCGGCATCGCCAGCGCCACCGCAGCGATGCCGATGGCACCCGCAGCGAAGCCCCAGGCCAGCACCTGCCGTGGCGAACGGCGCCGCAGCATGCGTTCGGCAATACGGATGCCGAAGGTGCACACCAACGTCGGCAGCAGGAAGGCCATGCCGGCCTGCAGCGGGCTCCAGCCATAGCCATCCTGGAAGTAGAGCGCCAGGAAGTAGTACTGCACGCCATAGCTGCTCATGAACGCGAAGGTCAGGCCGAGTGCCGCGCGCAGGCCCGACAGGCGCAGCAGCGCGAACTGCATCAGCGGGTCACGGCTGCGCTTTTCGATCTGCACGAACACCGTCAACAGCACGGCTGAAAGCAGCAGGCAGATCAGCGTGGCCGGTGCAGTCCAGCCCCACTCCGGCCCTTGCACCAGGGTGGTGACCAGCAGGCTGCCGCCGGCGGTGACAGTGAGGCAGCCAGCCAGATCGAAGGAACGGCCCTGCACCCGCGGACCATCGGCCGGCAGCCATGCACCGGCGGCGACCGCGCAGGCGGTGGCCAGCGGCACGATCACCGCCAGCACCGCCGGCCAGCCGAACGCCTGGGTCAATACGCCGCCGAGCAGTGTGCCCAGCGCCAGGCCCACCGCGCTGGCCATGCTCCAGATCGCCAGCGCGCGGTTGCGCACCGGGCCTTCGGCGTACAGCGTGTTGATCAGCGCCAGCGTGGCCGGGAACAGCAGTGCGGCACCGATGCCCTGCGCTGCACGCGCGATGATCAGCCAGGTCGCATTCGGCGCCAGTGCGCCAAGCAATGAGGCCAGCGCGAACAGCAGCATGCCCAGCCGGTAGAAGCGGCGACGGCCGATCAGGTCGGCGGCGCGGCCACCCAGCAGCAGGCTGCCGCCGAAGGCGACGGTGTAGGCACTGACCACCCATTGCAGCTGCTGCGCATTGATCTGCAGCGCGCGCCCCATGTCGTGCAGGGCGACGAAGATGATGGTGGCGTCCAGGGCGATGATCAGCTGTGCGGTGGCCAGCAGGGTCAGCGCCCAGCGCGGGTATTTGAGGGGAGGCATCGGCGGTCTGGATCGATGGGGGAGCGCAGTCTCATTGATGCGACCGAATCAATAAACCCCCTGCCCACCATTTCTGTCATGATTTTCCGCATGAATGCAGCCTCGATGGACCTCAATGCGGTGCGCATGCTGGTGCAGGTGGCCGAAGCGCGCAGTTTCACCGTGGCCGCCGGTCAGCTCGGCCTGAGCCAGTCCGGCCTGTCCCGCGCGATCGGGCGGCTGGAGGCCACGCTGGGGGTGAAGCTGCTGCAGCGGAACACCCGCAACGTGGCGCTGACCCCGGATGGCCGCCAGTTCGTGGAACAGGTGGCACCGCTGCTGGCCGGCCTGGACGATGCCGAGCGGCAACTGGCCGACCGCCCGTGCACGCCCTCGGGCACGTTGAAGATCAGTGCACCGTCGATGTTCGGGCGCAAGGTGCTGGTGCCGATGCTGGCGCCGTTGCTGCAACAGCATCCGCACCTGCAGGTGGAAGCGGTGCTCAGCGACCGCCTGGTCGATCTGGTCGAGGAAGGTTTCGATGCCGCGCTGCGCACCGGCGTCATCGCCGACCAGCGCATCGTCGCGCGGCCATTGCGGCCGCTGCGCTGGGTGACGGTGGCCAGCCCCGCCTATCTGGCCCGCTGTGGCGCACCGGACGATGTGGCCGCGCTGCAGGATCACGCGTGCCTGGCGGTGCGCAACCTGCGCAGTGGCCGGCTGGTGGACTGGCAGTTCCTGCAGGACGGGCAACTGCGCGAGGTCACGCCACCGACGCGGATGGTGTTCGACAGCGGCGATCCGCTGGTGGAAGCGGCCATCGCCGGTATCGGCATCGTGCAGGTGATGGATTTTGCGGTGGCCGATGCGCTGGCCGACGGCCGCCTGCAGCGCGTGCTGCAGCCGTTCGAGGGCCGCAGCCGCGAACTGTCGTTGATCTACCCGCCGTCGCGCCAGCATTCGCCAAAGCTCCAGGTGCTGGCCGACGCGTTGCTGGCCGGGGATTGGTAGCGCCGGCCGCTGGCCGGCGTCTGCAGGAATCCAACCGTCTCAGGTTTGCTGGCCAGCGGCCGGCACTACCGATCAGGCGAAGCTATCGGTGGCGCGCACCAGCGCGTCCACGTTCTCGGCTTCGAACGCCGAATGGCCTGAAGCCGGGGTGATTTCCAGCTTTGCCTTCGACCACACCTTGGTCAGGTCCCAGGCGTTGGCCAACGGGCAGACCACGTCGTAGCGGCCGTGCACGATCACGCCGGGAATATCGGCGATGCGGTGCGCGTCGCGCAGCAGCTGGTCTTCCACCTCGAAGAAGCCGCCGTTGACGAAATAGTGGTTCTCGATGCGGGCGAACGCCAGCGCGAAATGCGGGTCTTCGTGGCTGTTGATGAAGTCGTCATCGACATGCAGGAAGCTGGTCGCACCTTCCCACACTGCCCACGCCTTGGCCGCTTCCAGGCGGGTGGTTTCGTCGTCGCTGGTCAGGCGGCGGTGGAAGGCGGAGATCAGGTCATGACGCTCCACCGACGGAATCGGCTTCAGGTAATGCTCCCAAGCATCCGGGAACAGGCGGTTGGCGCCTTCCTGGTAGAACCATTCCAGCTCCCAGCGACGCAGCATGAAGATGCCGCGCAGGACCAGTTCGGTCACGCGCTGCGGGTGGGTTTCGGCGTAGGCCAGCGCCAGGGTCGAACCCCAGCTGCCGCCGAACACCTGCCAGCGATCGACCTTCAGGTGCTCGCGCAGCTTCTCGATATCGGCAACGAGGTCCCAGGTGGTGTTGTCCACCAGGTCGGCGTGCGGGGTGGAACGCCCAGCACCGCGCTGGTCGAACAGGATGATGCGGTACTTGGACGGGTCGTGGAACTGGCGCATCTTGTCGCTGCAGCCGCCGCCCGGGCCACCGTGCAGCATCACCACCGGCTTGCCGTCCGGATTGCCGCACTGTTCGAAGTACAGCGTGTGGCGGTCGTCGACCTTCAGGGTGCCGACGTCGTAGGGGGTGATGGCGGGGTACAGCGTACGCATGCTTGCAGCTCCAGGGTGATGCCCTGCCGGGGCAGGAGAACCTCCATTCTAGGCCGGACGCCGGCCCAGGGTGATGCGGTCGCGCTGCTCCAGATCCTGCACGGTCTGCACCTCGGCAAAACCCGCTGCGTCGAACAGCGCGCGGATCGCCTCGCCCTGGTCCCAACCATGCTCGATCAGCAACCAACCGCCGGGCAGCAGGTGGGCCTGCCCACCGCCGATGATGCGGCGGATGTCATCCAGGCCATCCGGACCGGAGGCCAGTGCGGTGGCCGGCTCGAAGCGCAGGTCACCCTGTTTCAGATGCGGGTCGTCGCTGGCGATATACGGCGGGTTGCTGGCAATCAGGTCGAAGCGGGCACCCTGCAGCGGCGCATACCAGTCGTGCCCGCCCTCGGCGAAGCGGACGTTGCGCAGTTCATGGCGGGCCGCGTTTCGCGCAGCCACCGCCAACGCGCCTGGGCTGGCATCGGTGGCCAGCACCTGCGCCTGCGGCCGTTCGCTGGCCAGTGCCAGTGCGATCGCACCGCTGCCGGTGCCCAGGTCGGCCAGCTGCAGCGCGCGGCCAGGCGGCAGTCGCTCCAGCGCCAGTTCAACCAGCAGCTCGGTTTCCGGACGCGGGATCAGCGTGGCCGGGTCGACCTCCAGGTCGAGCGTCCAGAATCCGCGGCGGCCGGTCAGGTAGGCCACCGGCTCACCGGCCACGCGGCGGGCCAGCAACGCCTCGAAGGCGGCCTGGTCATTGGCGGCCAACGGATCGGTGGCGTGCGCGAACAACCAACTGCGCGGGCGGTCCAGTACGTGCAGCAGCAGCAGTTCCGCCTCGTGGCGGGCCTCGCTGCCGCCCAGGCGGGCGCTGGCATCGGCCACGATCTGGCGCAGGGTGGGTTCGGTTTGGAAAGACATGCCGCAATTGTAGAGTCGAGCTTGCTCGACTGCTTTTGATTGAGATGACGGGCGGGTCCGGAAAAGCCGTCGAGCAAGCTCGCCGCTACAAAAGCCGAGATCCGTTCAGGTTCTGGCGAACGAAATAAGGAGGGGCTATCGGCCCCATTCAGCGGCCCCGCAAGATTTTCCTTGTCACACAGCCAGTTGCAGGGTGGGCACGGCAAGGTTCAGTGCCGGCTCATGGCATTACGATAGACTACATCTATCAAATAGATGCAATCAATGGATTGTTCTTATCGCGAGCGAATCGGTAACCTAGCTCCTGTCGATTCACCCACTCCCCTTCACCAGAGGAAAAACGATGTCCCTGATCAATACCCAGATCCAGCCGTTCGAAGCCAACGCTTACCACAATGGCGAGTTCATCAAGGTTTCCGACGCCAGCCTGAAGGGCCAGTGGTCCGTCCTGATCTTCATGCCGGCCGCCTTCACCTTCAACTGCCCGACCGAGATCGAAGACGCGGCTGACCACTACGCCGAGTTCAAGAAGGCCGGCGCCGAGGTCTACATCGTCACCACCGATACCCACTTCTCGCACAAGGTGTGGCACGAAACCTCGCCGGCCGTCGGCAAGGCCCAGTTCCCGCTGGTCGGCGACCCGACCCACCAGCTCACCAATGCCTTCGGCGTGCACATTCCGGAAGAAGGCCTGGCCCTGCGCGGCACCTTCATCATCAACCCGGAAGGCGTGATCAAGACCCTGGAGATCCACTCCAACGAGATCGCCCGTGACGTGTCCGAGACCCTGCGCAAGCTGAAGGCTGCCCAGTTCACCGCCGCCAACCCGAACCAGGTCTGCCCGGCCAAGTGGAAGGAAGGCGAGAAGACCCTGACCCCGTCGCTGGACCTGGTCGGCAAGATCTAACGCAGTACCGGCCTGCCGTGGCCCCACGCCACGGCGCGCCTTTCATCCCCGTGCCGGCCCCCCCCGCCGGCGTGGGGGTGAACCCAAGACAGCCAACGCTCGCCCGCCTTGGCCAGCCAGCCCCTTCCACGGTCGCTGTCTTGGGTTCACCCCTACCCCCTGCTGGTCCGCTACCTTCTACAGCGGTGCCACGCCCCCTGTTTGCCTGAAGCCAGGAGATGACCCGATGTTGGACGCCAACCTGCAGTCGCAGCTGAAGACCTATCTGGAGCGCGTGACCCGCCCGATCCAGATCACCGCGCACGCCGACGACGGCGCCAAGTCGCAGGAAATGCTGGACCTGCTGCAGACCCTGGAAAGCCTGTCGGACAAGATCACGCTGCAGGTGCTGCGCGATGGCCAGGGCCGCGTGCCGTCCTTCGACCTCGGCACCCCGGGCCAGGACATCCACCTGACCTTCGCCGGCCTGCCGATGGGCCACGAGTTCACCTCGCTGGTGCTGGCCCTGCTGCAGGTGGGCGGCCACCCGTCCAAGGCCACCGCCGAGCTGATCGAGCAGGTGCAGAACCTGGAAGGCGAGTACACGTTCGAAACCTACTTCTCGCTGTCCTGCCAGAATTGCCCGGATGTGGTGCAGGCGCTGAACCTGGCCGCGGTGCTCAACCCGCGCATCCAGCACGTGGCCATCGACGGCGCCCTGTTCCAGGACGAAGTCGAGAAGCGCGAGATCATGTCGGTGCCGACCGTGTACCTCAACGGTGAAGTCTTCGACCAGGGCCGCATGACCCTCGAACAGATCGTGGCCAAACTGGATACCAATGCCAGCAAGCGCGATGCCGAGAAGATCGCCGCCAAGGACGCCTTCGACGTGCTGGTGGTGGGCGGTGGCCCGGCCGGCGCAGCAGCGGCGATCTACGCCGCACGCAAGGGCATCCGCACCGGCATCGCCGCCGAGCGTTTTGGTGGCCAGGTGCTGGACACCATGGCGATCGAGAACTTCATTTCGGTGAAGGAGACCGAAGGCCCGAAGCTGGCCACGGCGCTGGAACAGCACGTGCGCGAGTACGAGGTGGACATCATGAACCTGCAGCGCGCCAGTGCGCTGGTGCCGGCCGGTGAAGACGGCCTGGTGCAGGTGCAGCTGGAGAACGGCGCGGTGCTGAAGTCGCGTTCGGTGATCCTGTCCACCGGCGCGCGCTGGCGGCAGATGAACGTGCCGGGCGAAGACCAGTACCGCAACAAGGGCGTGGCCTACTGCCCGCATTGCGATGGTCCGCTGTTCAAGGGCAAGCGCGTGGCGGTGATCGGCGGCGGCAACTCCGGCGTGGAAGCGGCCATCGATCTGGCCGGCATCGTGTCGCATGTAACCCTGCTGGAGTTCGATTCCAGCCTGCGCGCCGATGAAGTGCTGCAGAAGAAGCTGCGCAGCCTGGGCAACGTCACCGTGTTGACCAGCGCGCAGACCACCGAAGTGCTGGGCGACGGCAGCCGTGTCACCGGCCTGGTCTACAAGGACCGCGTCGGCGGCGACGCCCACCGCGTCGAGCTGGAAGGCATCTTCGTGCAGATCGGCCTGCTGCCCAACACCGAGTGGCTGAAGGACACCGTGGCGCTGTCGCCGCGTGGCGAGATCGTCATCGACGACCGCGGCCAGACCAACCTGCCGGGCGTGTTCGCTGCTGGCGATTGCACGACGGTACCCTACAAGCAGATCATCATCGCCATGGGCGCCGGTTCGACCGCCGCACTGAGCGCGTTCGACCACCTGATCCGCTCGTCGGTAAGCAACAGCAGCGGTGCCGTTGCTGAAGCTGCCTGATCCACCGTTCCCAGATCACCGGGAGCATTGTCTGCCTGTCGGGTAACCACGCCGTCAGCCGGTCCGTTACCCATGGGGTGTAAGGATGAACCTACGTGATCTGAAGTACCTGGTAGCCCTGGCCGACCACAAGCATTTCGGCCGGGCTGCCGCCTCCTGCTTCGTCAGCCAGCCCACGCTGTCCACGCAGATCCGCAAGCTGGAGGAAGAGCTGGGCCTGCCGCTGGTGGAACGCGCACCGCGCAAGGTGATGCTGACCCCGGCCGGCCAGGAAGCGGCGGCACGGGCGCGGGTGATCGTGTCCGAAGTGGAACAGCTGAAGGAAGCGGCGCGACGCAGCCGCGATCCGGAAGCCGGTACGGTGCGCCTGGGGATCTTCCCGACCCTGGGCCCGTACCTGCTGCCGCATGTGATCCCGCGCATCCGCGATCGCTTCCCGGAGCTGGAACTGCTGCTGGTCGAGGAAAAGAGCGATGTGCTGCTGGACCGCCTGCGCGAAGGCAAGCTCGACGCAGCACTGCTGGCACTGCCGGTGATCGACGACCAGCTGCATGCCGAGTTCCTGTTCGAGGAACCGTTCCTGCTGGCTGTTTCCGGACGCCACCCGCTGGCCCGTCGCGAACACCTGGACGTGCAGGAGCTGGCCACGCAGAAGCTGCTGCTGCTGGAAGACGGGCATTGCCTGCGCGACCAGGCACTGGAAGTCTGCCGCCTGTTCGGTGCCAACGAGAAATCCGAGTTCCGCGCCACCAGCCTGGAAACCCTGCGGCAGATGGTCGCCGCCGACGTCGGCATCACCCTGCTGCCGAGCCTGTCGGTGCAGCCGCCGGTGCCGCGTTCGAACAACATCCGCCTGCTCGACTTCACCGGCGAGGGCCGTCCCAGCCGCCGCATCGCCATGATCTGGCGCCGCAGCTCGGCCATGAACGATTTCCTGATGGAGCTGGCCGACCAGTTCAAGCGCCTGCCGCAGACACTGTTCACCCTGGAGGCGGTCAACGCCGCCGACGACACGGCCGCCCTGCCCGGCCCCGCGCTGAACGGCTGAACCCCCGCAGCACCGGCCTGGAATCGGCAGGAGTCGATTCCGGCCGCATTTGTCCCCACAATACAGACAGGCGGCGCCAGCAGGTGCCGCCTTTTGCATGGCTTTCAACCAAGGAGCTTCACCATGAACACCGCCAGCGGCCTGCCGCCGTCGATCACCGTTTCTACCTTCGACATGGACCGCCTGGACGCCATGCTCGAATCCCCTGCGCTGAGCCAGACGCCTGCCGCGCTCGCGCTTGCCGAAGAACTCAACCGTGCCACCGTGCTGGCACCGGACCAGATTCCCGAAGGCATCGTCATGATGCATTCGCGCGTGGAGTGCGAAGATGAAGTGTCGGGCGAAAAGCACGTCCTGACCCTGGTCTTCCCCCGCGAAGCCAACGTCGATGAAGGCAAGGTCTCCGTACTGGCCCCGGTCGGCACCGCCCTGCTGGGCCTGGCCATCGGCCAGAGCATCGACTGGAACGCGCCTGGCGGCCGCAAGCTGCGCCTGCGCGTGACCGCGGTCCACAACGACCGCCCCTGATTACCGCTGCGCACCGCGCGCGATTCGATCCCCCTGCACCAGGAGCCGTAATGAGTACCCCGTCCAAACTGTCCCAGCTGCGCGAACTGTCCGTGGTCGTTGCCGATACCGGTGACTACGAGGCGATCAAGCGCCTGCAGCCGGTGGACTGCACCACCAACCCGACCCTGGTGAAGAAGGCGCTGGACCTGCCGGTCTACGCCGAGCTGATCGAACGCGAACTGGCCTGGGGCCGCCAGCAGGGTGGCGACCGCGAAGCCGTGGTGCACGCCGTGGCCGACCGCCTGACCATCGGCGTCGGCGCGCTGCTGAGCACGCTGGTGCCCGGCCGCGTGTCCACCGAAGTGGATGCCGACCAGGCCCACGACACCGCTGCCACCGTGGCCAAGGCCCGCCAGTTCATCCAGATGTACGCCGATGCCGGCGTGCCGCGCGAGAAGATCCTGATCAAGATCGCCGCGACCTGGGAAGGCGTGGAAGCCGCGCGCATCCTGCAGGCCGAAGGCATCGACTGCAACCTGACCCTGATCTTCAACCCGACCCAGGCGCTGGCCTGCAGCGAAGCCGGCGCGTTCCTGATCTCGCCGTTCGTCGGCCGCATCCTGGACTGGTACGTGGCCAACGGCCAGGCCCCGGCCAGCATCGACGAAGACCCGGGCGTGAAGTTCGTGCGTGGCGTGTATGCCGAATTCAAGCGTCGCGGTTCGCCGACGGTGGTGATGGGCGCCTCGTTCCGTTCGACCGCGCAGATCGAAGCACTGGCCGGCTGCGACCGCCTGACGATTTCGCCGGACCTGCTGGAGAAGCTGGACGCCGACCATGGCGAGCTGCCGCGCAAGCTGGTGGCCGGTGTGGCCGATGGCGTGGCGGTGACCCCGATCGATGCGGCGAAGTTCGCGGCGGACCTCGCGGCCGATCCGATGGCGACCGAGAAGCTGGCGACCGGTATCGATGCGTTTGCCAAGGATCTGGAAGCACTGCGCGAGCGGATCCGCGCGGCACTGTGATTCCGGCCAACGGCTGAGCCCCTCGTGGCGGGTCGGTTGGTCGCGAAAGGCATGAAGCAACAGCCGTGCTGGGTCGGGCGAGTTGGGTTCGCGGGAGACGCCGTGAATCCATCCCTGGAGGCTTGGCCGCCGCATCCATGCGGCGGACACTCCCGCGAACCCAACCCGCCCGCCCTCTGACAGTTTCCTGTGGCCGCCCGCCGCGGAAGAAAGAAAGAAGAGCAAAAGCGGGTCGCGCGCTTCGCTTGCTCGGAGCCGAGCATGGCTCCGCTCTACAGAAAGCACTGCAGGACCAAACAAAAAGGACGCGGCGAAGGCCGCGTCCTTTTTGTTTTCCTTCAATCGTCAGTAACCCATGCTCTTGCCCACCGTCACCGGGAAACTGTCGAAGGTGGGACGGGGGCGGCTGGCAGGACCGTTGGCGCCATGGATGGCGCCATCGAGCCCCCATGGACGGGTTTACGGCGTGTCCTGCCTGCCGCCCCCGTCCCGCCCAACCATCAGCAACCCAGAGCCGCTTTGGATGTTGATGTTGACGTTGCCCGCCGCAGGCTGACCACCGCGCGTCAGCGCGGCGCCTCCACATCCAACCCGATCGGGCAGCTCACGCCGGTACCGCCGATGCCGCAGTAGCCGTTCGGGTTCTTCGCCAGGTACTGCTGGTGATAGTCCTCGGCGTAGTAGTAGGCCGGTGCCGGGTACACGATCTCGGTGGTGATCGGGCCGTAGCCGGCCGCATCCAGCTGCGCCTGGTAGGCCTCGCGGCTGGCCAGCGCGGCGGCGTACTGCGCCTCGTCGGTGGCGTGGATCGCCGAACGGTACTGGGTGCCGGTGTCGTTGCCCTGGCGCATGCCCTGGGTCGGGTCGTGGCTTTCCCAGAACAGCTGCAGCAGCCGCTCCAGGCTCACCACCGCCGGGTCGAACACCACCTGCACCACTTCGGTGTGGCCGGTCAGGCCCGAGCAGACCTCTTCATAGGTCGGATTCGGGGTGATGCCGCCGGCATAGCCCACCGAGGTGCTGTACACGCCCGGTTCGGTCCAGAACTTGCGCTCGGCGCCCCAGAAACAGCCCAGCGCGAAACGGATCTGCTGCAGGCCGGCGAAGCGGTCCTTCAGCGGATGGCTGTTCACGAAGTGCTGGTTGCTGTGCAGCGGCAGCGGCTGGTCACGCCCCGGCAGTGCTTCTTCCGGGCGCGGCAGGCGCTGCTTGAAGGCGCCGATGCCGAGGATGCCCTCGCCAATTCCCAACATGATGCGCTCCTACGCCGGCAGTCCGGCTATGTCGTCTGCATCTGAAATGGGGGCGTCCGGCGCATGGCCCAAGTCCAGCCCCGCCACGATGTCCTCAGCCTGCGGGCGTGCTGCGTCGGGGATACCGACCCGCAGCACACCGAACAGCGGCAGTTCACCCATGCCGCCCAGCAACGACTCGCCGAACACGAAGGCCGGAATGCCGGCATCTTCCAGCGCGTGCTTGACCAGATGAGCGTCGAACAGGTTGTCGGCCTTGTACACGATGTGCATGCGGCGCCTCCGTGGGAGAGGGTTCCAGCATACGCCCGGGTGCTGAATGGTGGTGGTGACGGCGCATGACCGTTCTGCCGGCCAGCGGCCGGCACTTCCCACCCATCTTCCGGCAGCGGGCCGGCGGAATGTGGATCGCCGTGCAATTGGGTAGTGCCGGCCGCTGGCCGGCATCCGCACACCCCACCGGGCAGCCCTGCCCCGTACGCGCTAGACTGTTGGTCTTTCTGCCCTTTTTCGCCCCAGACTCATGTCCGAGCACACCCCCGCCAGCCCCGAGACCCCCGCCGACAGCCACGAGAAGCGCGATTTCATCCGCCAGATCGTGCGCGAGGACCTGGCCAGCGGAAAGCACCAGGCGATCAAGACCCGCTTCCCGCCGGAGCCGAACGGCTACCTGCACATCGGCCATGCCAAGTCGATCTGCCTGAACTTCGGCATCGCCGGTGAGTTCAGCGGCGTCTGCAACCTGCGCTTCGACGACACCAATCCGGCCAAGGAAGATCCCGAATACGTGGCCGCGATCCAGGACGACGTGCGCTGGCTGGGCTTCGAGTGGAACGAGCTGCGCCATGCCTCGGACTACTTCCAGGCCTACTATCTGGCCGCCGAGAAGCTGATCGAACAGGGCAAGGCTTACGTCTGCGACCTGTCGGCCGAAGAAGTGCGTGCCTACCGCGGCACCCTGACCGAGCCGGGCCGTCCGTCGCCGTGGCGCGACCGCAGCGTCGAGGAAAACCTCGACCTGTTCCGCCGCATGCGCGCCGGTGAATTCCCGGATGGCGCGCGCACCCTGCGCGCCAGGATCGACATGGCCAGCGGCAACATCAACCTGCGCGATCCGGCGCTGTACCGCATCAAGCACGTCGAACACCAGAACACCGGCAACGCGTGGCCGATCTACCCGATGTACGACTTCGCGCATGCACTGGGCGATTCGATCGAGGGCATCACCCACTCGCTGTGCACGCTGGAATTCGAAGACCATCGCCCGCTGTACGACTGGTGCGTGGACAACGTCGACTTCGCCCACGATGACGCGTTGACCCAGCCGCTGGTCGATGCCGGCCTGCCGCGCGAAGCGGCCAAGCCGCGCCAGATCGAGTTCTCGCGCCTGAACATCAACTACACGGTGATGAGCAAGCGCAAGCTGATGGCGCTGGTTACCGAGCAGCTGGTGGACGGCTGGGAAGACCCGCGCATGCCGACTCTGCAGGGCCTGCGTCGCCGTGGCTATACCCCGGCGGCGATGCGCCTGTTCGCCGAGCGCGTGGGCATCAGCAAGCAGAATTCGCTGATCGACTTCAGCGTGCTGGAAGGCGCGCTGCGCGAAGACCTGGACAGCGCCGCGCCGCGTCGCATGGCGGTGATCGATCCGGTCAAGCTGGTGCTGACCAACCTGCCGGAAGGCCACGAAGAGCAGCTCACCTTCAGCAACCACCCGAAAGACGAGAGCTTCGGCAGCCGCGAAGTGCCGTTCGCACACGAAGTGTGGATCGACCGCGAGGACTTCGCCGAAGTGCCGCCGAAGGGCTGGAAGCGCCTGGTGCCGGGTGGCGAAGTGCGCCTGCGCGGCGCCGGCATCATCCGCTGCGATGAAGTGATCAAGGATGCCGACGGCACCATCACCGAGCTGCGCGGCTGGCTGGATCCGGAATCGCGTCCGGGCATGGAAGGCGCCAACCGCAAGGTCAAGGGCACCATCCACTGGGTCAGCGCCGTGCATGGCGTACCGGCCGAGATCCGCCTGTACGACCGCCTGTTCTCGGTGCCGAACCCGGATGATGAATCGGAAGGCAAGACCTACCGCGATTACCTCAATCCGGAATCGCGCCGCACCGTCACCGGCTATGTCGAGCCGGCCGCGGCCAGCGCCGCGCCGGAGCAGTCGTTCCAGTTCGAACGTACCGGCTACTTCGTCGCCGACCGCCGCGACCACACCGAAGCCAAGCCGGTGTTCAACCGCAGCGTGACCCTGCGCGATACCTGGTCGGCCTGAGGACCTGCGCGGGCGCCAGCACGGCGCCCGCACGCCATCGACAATGATCACCGCCCTCTCCGTCCTGTTCTGGTTCATCTCGCAGCATCCGCTGCTGACGTTCTTTGCAGCAATGGTGCTGGCCGGGCTGGTCTCGTGGTGGCGGCGCTTTCCGGGCTACGCCATCGTGGTGTTCCCGCTGGCGATGCTCAACATGTTCCTCGGCCACTTCCTCAATGCCGCCTTCCTCAACGTGGTGGGCGAGCGTGGTGAAGCGGTGATCGTCAAGGCCGAGCAAACCAGCTCCACGCTCAACGAACAGTACATCTGGCGGTACGAAGGGGTGCTGCGTACCGCCGAGGGCCGCGACGTGGAGGTGGTGTTCCACACCAACACCGCCTCGCTATGGCCGCTGGAAAACGCCATCCGCATCCCGGCGCGCGACCAGCCGTTCGTGGTGAAGTACACGCCGGGCTTCCCGCGCAACTTCGTCATCCTCACCAACGAATCCCCGCATGGTGTCGCCCAGGCCCGGACCAGCGCGCGCGAGCGCGTGGAGGTGGCGGCGCGCAAGCTGCACTTCAGCCCGGGCAATGCCGAATTCCGCGCGGACTATCGCCGCGAGCTGGAAACCTGGCTGCGCGACCACGGCAACGATCCGCAGCAGCAATCCGACGCGCAGCGATATCGCGCCGAACTCGACGCGCTCGACCGCTAGATCCCCAGGCCCTGCCTGGATGTCCCCCCCCCATCCACCCACAGGCCTGACATGACCACGACCTCCGCCGCCCTCCTCCCGCTGCTGCAGCAGGTCCTGCAGGACGCGGGCGTCGCCAGCCACGTCGACGGCAACGCGCTGCTGCTGGACAGCGGCCTGCGCCTGACCCCGCATGCAATGGCCGCACACGCGCGCGACAACGGTGGTTGGCAGACCTCCACCGTCATCGAAAGCCAGCATCCGCAGTTGTTCGCCAATGGCCTGTTCGAGTACCAGCACGCAAATGGTGCCGATGAGCAGGCATCGCTGTTGTCCGGCTTCCTGGCCTGGGCCCGAGTGGACCTGGTGACCCTGCAGACCGCGATCGGCGCCCAAGACGCACAGGGCCTGCCGATGATGGGCCTGACCTATCCGGCCGGTGACAATGGCGAGGAACACGAGCGCACCGTGGTGCTGGGGCCGTTGGCGCACTACCGTGCACAGGAAGTGGATGCCTCCACCTGCAGCGAAGACGATCATGGCTCCTGCCCCTGCTGCCTGTTCACCCGCAGCATGGACGCCTTCGACGACCTGCTGAAGGCCCGCCAATTCCTCGCCATCCGCCTGTTCGCCTCGCGCGATGCCGATGGCCTGTGCGAGGCCGATTGCCGGGTCAACGGCCACGACTTCGCCGCCGCCCTGCCCCTGCTGCGCACCTACGCGGCCAGCTGGCCGCAGGCCGGGCTGGAGTTCCGCAAGCAGTACGTGGTGATCCGCACCGGCTCGCCGGGCTGACCCACCGCCACACCCGATACAGGCCGGTGCAGCTACACTGCGCGCCGGTTTCCCAAGCAACCGCACCTTCTTCCATTCCACTACGAGGCACCCCCGCGATGCTGTACGCGCAAGTCCACCTGACCCTTCCCGCCTGGATCCACGACCAGATCGACCTGGATCGTCGATATCCGGGCGATGAGGCCAAGGTCGCGCTGGCGATCGAGCTGTCGCGGCTGAACGTCGAGCACGCCAGTGGCGGTCCGTTCGGTGCCGTGGTGTTCGGCCCGGATGACAAGGTCATCGCCGCCGGCGTGAACCGGGTGATGCCGCACGCGACCTCGCTGGCGCACGCCGAGAACATGGCTTACATGCTGGCCCAGCAGCGCCTGCAGACCCCGCGCCTGAACGCGGTGCTGTCGCCGGTCACCCTGGCCACCAGCTCGCAGCCGTGCTGCCAGTGCTACGGCGCCACCGTGTGGGCCGGTATCGACCGCCTGCTGATCGGTGCCAACTCGGCCGACGTCGAAGAGCTGACCCCGTTCGATGAAGGTCCGCTGCCGGCCGACTGGGTGGGTGAACTCAACAAGCGTGGCATCGAAGTGGTGCAGGGCCTGAACCGCGACGCCGCGCGCAGCGTGCTGCGTGCCTATGGGGAAAGCGATGGCGCCCGTTACTGAAACCGGCATCGGCCTGCTGTGCCTGTGCCGGCAGGGCTTCGAGCCCGAGCTGGCCGGCGAGCTGCAGTTCCGTGCCGGCGAAGCCGGTTTCGCCGGTTATGCGCGTACCCAGCGCAATGACGGCTACGTGCTTTTCATGTGCGACGAAGCCGCCGCGCTGGCGCCGCGCCTGCGCTGGCGCGAGCTGATCTTCGCGCGGCAGAAGCTGGTGGTGCTGGCCGAACTGCCGCAGCTGGACCCGGCCGACCGCATTACCCCGATGCTCGACGTGCTGGCCGATGCGCCGCGCTTCGGCGACCTGTGGGTGGAACACCCGGACTCGGACGCCGGCAAGCCGCTGTCCGGGTTGGCCCGCGCCTTTGGCAATGCGCTGCGCCCGGCGCTGCGCAAGGCTGGCAAGCTGACTGACAAGCCGAACAACCGCCTGCCGCGCCTGCACGTGGTGTTCGTCGACGGCACCCATGCCTTCGTCTGCGTGGCCGACCCGGCCGACAGTGCGCCGTGGGCACTGGGCATCCCGCGCCTGAAGCTGCTGCCCGAAGCGCCTTCGCGTTCGGCGCTGAAGCTGGACGAAGCCCTGCTGACCCTGCTGACGCCGGAGGAGCGTGAAGCGCTGGCCAAACCCGGCATGCGCGCGGCCGACCTGGGTGCGGCCCCCGGCGGCTGGACCTGGGTGCTGACCCGCCAGCACATGCACGTGCTGAGCATCGACAACGGCCCACTGCGCCAGCACGTACTGGACACCGGCCTGGTCGAGCACCTTCGCGCCGATGGCTTCCACTGGCACCCGGAGCAGCCACTGGACTGGATGGTCTGCGACATGGTCGAGCAGCCGCGCCGCGTGGCCGAACGCATGGCCACCTGGTTCCGCGAAGGCTGGTGCAGGCACGCGATCTTCAATCTGAAGCTGCCGATGAAGAAGCGCTGGGACGAAACCCGCTTGTGCCTGGACCTGTTCCAGGACCAGGCCGGCAAGCCGCTGGTGGTACGCGCCAAGCAGCTCTATCACGACCGTGAGGAGATCACGGTATTGGCCTCGCCGCTGCGCTGAGGAACATGCCCGCCGGGCATGGGCCCGGCGCTACCGAGGAAGGGAACCATGCGATACCACTCGCTCGCCATGCTGATCACCCTGCTGGCAGCCACACCTGCCATTGCCCAGCAGCTGCCGCACACCCCTGCGCAGAGCCAGCCGCTGGGCCCCACCGGCGGCGCGATCCGCCAGCAACCGCTGGATGCTGGCCGGGTCAGCGGCAGCGTCGAGATTGCACAGCCGGCCGGCGAGGCACAGGTAACCGTGCGTTCGCTGGAACCGAGCAGCGTGGTCGGCCAGTACCGCATCCACTTCGCCGCGCTGGATGTGAACGGCGATGGTTTCATCAGCCGCGAGGAAGCACAGGCCAACCCGGCGCTGGCCGATGAGTTCAATGCGTTGGACGTGAAGCGTCGCGGCAAGCTGGATCGTGCCGACCTTGCCGGTTGGCTGGTTGACTGAAAAAAGGGACGGAGGGGATTAAGTCGTATGTGCACATACGACTTAATCCCCTCCGTCCCTTTTTTGCGTTAGACGCCGGCGGCGCGCTTCCAGAACGCCTGCACCAGCGGCGGCCACTTGCCGACACAGCCCAGCGCGCGGCCACGGGCCAGGGTCAGGTGCATTTCGTCGTTGGAGAACAGGCGGTTGATCGCATCGAAGCTGTAGGCGGCGATGTGGTTGTCGCTACGCCGTTCGCGCGCCCAGCGCTGCAGGCGCTGTGGCGACAGCCGCGGCTGGCCACGGCGCTCGGCCGATGGCGCCAGCCACTGCTGCAGGGCGGCCACATCGCGCAGGCCCAGGTTCACGCCCTGCCCGGCCAGCGGATGCACCACATGCGCGGCATCACCCAATGCCAGCACACGGCCGGCCACGTAGTGACGGGCCAGCTGGCGACGCAGCTGGAAGGCTGCGCGCGGTGACGCCAGCCGCAGGTCACCCAGGCGCGCCGCGAAGGCGCGGGTCAGTTCGCGGTTGAACGCATCTTCGTCCAAGGCCAGCACACGTGCCGCCTCATCCTCAGGCAGGGTCCAGACGATCGAGCTGCGGCGCTCGGCCACAGGCAGCAGCGCCAGCGGCCCGCTCGGCAGGAAACGCTGCCAGGCGGTGGCCTGGTTGGGAAGATCGCTGTCCACGTAGGCCACCACGCCACGCTGGTGGTAGTCGTGCCGCTCCACCTCGATTCCGGCCAGCTGGCGCAGGGTCGATTCGGCGCCGTCGGCGGCCACCGCCAACGCCGCTTCCAGGCGACGACCGTCATCCAGGCGCAGGCGCACGCCGTCTTCATCCTGTTCCAGCGCTTCCACCCGTGCCGGGCAGTGCAGCTGCACGCCCGCCGCCGGCAACGCCGCCCACAGCCGATCCTGCAGCAGGCCGTTCTCGACGATATAGCCCAGCTCACGACGGCCGAAGCGATCGGCGTCGAACAGAAGATCTTCGCCACCGGCGGCATCCCACACCTGCATGCGCCGGTAGGGCCAGGCGCGGGCCTGGGCGATTGCCGGCCACACGCCCAAGCGGTTCAACAGTTGTACGTTGTCAGCGGCGAAGGCAAACACGCGCAGGTCCGGCTGTGCGGCCTGCCACGGTGCCGGCTCACGGCCTTCCACCAGCGCAACCGACAGGCCGGCGTCGGCCACCGCCAGCGCGCAGGCGGCACCGACCACGCCGCCACCAACGATGGCCACATCAAGGCGCATGCGCCGGCTCATGCGGCTTCCCCGCGGCACAAGCGCGGCACGTCGCCACGGAAGCCCATCGCGCCACCGACCAGCATCGACTGCACCGAGGCGCGCTGTGCGGCCACCAGGCCGAGACTGCGCAACGGCCGCATCAGCGGCGCCGGGTTGCTGGTCAGCCGCGCCAGGCCTCCGGAGAACGCCACCGTCTGCCGGCGGTCTTCCTCGCGGCGCGCGACGTAGGCCTGCAGCATTGCATCACTGCCGGCATCCTCATGCGCATCCTCCAGCAGTTCGGCCAGGGTCAGCGCATCGCGCAGGCCCAGGTTGAAGCCCTGTGCACCCAGCGGGTGGATGGTCTGCGCGGCATTGCCCAGCAGCACCGTGCGCTCACCGGCCAGCGCGCGCGCCAGTACCTGGATGAGCGGGTAAGCACTGCGTGGGCCGGATTCGAGCAGGCGACCAGCACGCCAGCCGATCGCGTTCTGAAGGCGTTGCAGCCAGGCCGCATCGTCCAGCGCCATCACCGCATCGGCCTGGTCGCGCGCTACGCCATGCACGGTGCCGAAGTGACGATCACCACGCGGCAGCAGGGCAGTCGGGCCGGTATCGGTGAACCGCTCCCAGGCCGTGCCGTCCGGCGCGCTCTGGCTGCGCACGCGGGCCACGAACAGGGTCTGCTGGAAATCATGGCGGTCGACCTCGATGCCCAGCGCGCCACGCACGCCGCTGGTGGTGCCATCGGCCCCGACCACCAGGCGTGCCAGCAGCACGCGTTCGCCGGCCTCGTCAGCCACCCGTACCTGGCGGTAGCCATCGACCACGTCGCCCAGGCCCACGAATCGCATCGGCCGGTAACGGCGCAGGCGCGGCAGCTCCTGCAGGCGCGCTTCCAGCGCCTGGCCGAAATCGCGCGCGACCACCACCTGGCCGAACCACGGCCGGTCGTAATCGGCCGCTTCGAGCTGCACACGGCCGAAATCGCCGGCACGGCTGACATGGATGCGCCGGATCGGGCCCGGCGCCATCGCCAGTTTCTGCATCACCCCCAGCGCGGTCAGCGCATTGACGGTAGCAGCGGCGAAACTGAGATTGCGTTGATCGAACACCGCAGGCAGCTCACCGGCCGGGCTCGCCTCGAGCAGGCCCACGTCGCGGCCCAGCCGGTCCAGGGCGATGGCCAGGCTGGCACCGATCAGGCCACCACCGACGATCAGCACGTCATGTCGTTCACTCATGGTGTTCATGATACGCGCTCGCCCCGACTGTACGCCGAACGGGCGGCACCTGCGCCAACCTGCGCGGCGGGCTAGAATGAAACCTGAATCCGCTCCGGGCCCCCACCATGTCCGACACCGCCAACCGCGCCTTCGTCCTGTCCGTGCTCGTACTGCTGCTGGCGGCGACCCGGGTCAATCACTTCGCGGCGATCCCCGATGCCTCCTGGGCCGTGTTCTTCATCGGTGGCTTCTACCTGGCCCGCTGGACGCGCTGGGCGTTCCCGCTGCTGATGGTGTTCGCGGTGCTGGTGGACTGGATCGTGATCCGCAGCAGCGGCCTGGACTTCTGGCAGCACTACTGCGTGTCGCCGGGCTACTGGCTGCTGCTGCCGGCCTATTTCTCGCTGTGGGCCGGCGGCATGCTGCTGGGCCGCAACTACCAGAGCGCGCGCTGGCCGGTACTGGCCAAGGGCGCGCTGCTGCTGGTCGCCTCGGTGGCGGTCTGCCACCTGCTGGCGCAGGGCGGCTTCTACTGGACCAGCCGCAACGTGGCCGAGCCGACCCTGGCCGGCTGGGCACAGAACTACGCGCAGTGGTTCGGCCCCTACCTGCGCACCACGGCGATCTACGTGGCGCTGGCCGCCGCCCTGCAGCTGGCCGTGGAGCAGGTGTTGAAGCTCCAGCAGGCCCGCCGCGACATCCGCCACTGAGCCGCGACATGGGTCATCGCCTCTCGCGCATCTACACCCGCACCGGCGACGACGGCAGTACCGGCCTCGGTGACGGCCAGCGCGTGGCCAAGGATGACGCCCGGGTGGCGTCCTACGGCACCGTCGACGAGGCCAATGCCGCGCTCGGCCTGCTGCTGGCCGTGCCCCTGCCCGAGGATGTGCGCGCGCTGGTGGTGCATCTGCAGCACCAGCTGTTCGACCTGGGCGCCGAACTGTGCATCCCCGGCCACGCCGCGATCCACGCCGCCGACGTCTCGGCCCTGGAACAGCAGCTGGACCATTACAACGCCGACCTGCCGATGCTGAAGGAATTCATCCTGCCGGCCGGTGGCGAGGCCGCCGCGCGCTGCCACCTGGCCCGCACCATCGTCCGCCGCGCCGAGCGCGAAACGGTCACCCTGGCCCGCCACGAAGCCGTGCGCAGCGAGGCGCTGCAGTACCTGAACCGGCTGTCGGACCTGTTGTTCGTACTGGCCCGGGTACTGGCCCGCGCCGATGGCCAGGGCGAAGCGCTGTGGCAACCACAGCAGCGCCAGCGCTGAGTCGGCACGATGCTGGTCTATACCCACCCGTCCTGCCTGTTGCATGACCCCGGTCCCGGCCATCCCGAGTGCCCGCAACGTCTGCAGTACGTACTCGATGCGCTGCATGCAGCCTTCCCTGGGCAGCTCGAATGGCGCGAGGCGCCGCCAGCCAAGTTCGGCGAACTGACCCGGGTCCACGACAGCGCCCTGCTCGACTTCGTGCTGCAGCCGCAGACCGCGCCGCTGCGCCAGCTGGACATGGACACCTGGACCTCGCCGGGTTCGGCCAGCGCCGCCGTGCACGCCGCCGGTGCCGGTGTGGCCGCAGTCGATGCGGTGATGCTGGGCGAGGACCCTCTGGCCTTCTGTGCGGTGCGCCCGCCGGGCCACCACGCCACCAGCAGCACGGCGATGGGCTTCTGCCTGTTGAACAACATCGCCATCGCCGCCGCCTATGCCCGCGACCGCCATGGCCTGGAGCGGATCGCGGTGGTCGATTTCGACGTGCACCACGGCAACGGCACCCAGGACATCTTCCAGCACGATGCCCGGGTCTCGTACTACAGCACCCACCAGGCCGGGCTGTTTCCCAATTCCGGCCTGCGCCGCGACCGCGGTGCCGGCAACCTGATGAACATCCTGTTGCCGCCGGGCAGCGGCGGCTTCCGCTTCCGCAACGTCTGGGCCGACGAGATGCTGCCGGCCATCGACGACTTCCGCCCGCAGCTGCTGCTGATCTCGGCCGGCTTCGACGCCCACCTGCGTGATCCGCAGGCGGACCTGATGCTGGAGACCGACGATTTCGCCTGGATCACCCGTGAACTGCACGCGCTGGCGCGTCGTCACGCGGCCGGCCGGGTCGTGTCGATGCTGGAAGGTGGCTACGACCTGCAGGCCCTTGCAGAGTGCAGCGTAGCCCACGTCCAGGCCCTGATGTCACCGGCGTCCAGCGCCGCCGCCGGATGAACCCGAACCGGCAGGCTCCGGCGTCCTTCATTGCCCCTATGCAAGGGATGGGGCAAGCTACCGTCCGTTTTCGCCCGAATCCGAACCGCGTGCGCCGAGCCCTCCGCCTGCTTCCCCTGCCTCTGAGCATCGCCATCAGCCTGCCGGCGATGGCCGATGAAAAGCCGCTCAACTGGGGCCTGTGCCCGGCCACCGACGTCATTCCCGCGTTCACTGACGCCCCCACCCCTGTCCCGGCCCAGGACAAAGCTGCCGCCGCGGCCGCCCGCGAGAACCAGCCGACCGACATCGAAGGCGACCAGCTGCTGGGCACCACCACCGTGCCGCAGTACGAGGGCAACGTGGCGCTGCGCCGGGGTGACCAGTTCGTCGGTACCGACAAGCTCAGCTTCGACACCGAGACCGGCAACTACATCGCCGACGGCAATGTCCGCTACCAGGACGGGTCGATCCGGATGGTCGCCAAGCGTGCCGAAGGCAACCAGGAAAGCGACACCCACAAGATCTCCGACATCAAGTACCAGCTGGTGTCGCGCCGGGGCAACGGTGATGCCGAGTCGGTCGACCTGCAGGGCGCGGTCGGCCAGATGCACCGCTCCACCTACACCACCTGCGACCCCTCGCAGCCGGTGTGGAAGCTGTCGGCGCCGCAGATCGAAGTGGACAACGACGAAGGCTTCGGCACGGCCCGCAACGCCGTGCTTCGCATCGGCAAGGTGCCGGTGCTGTGGGCGCCGTACTTCAAGTTCCCGATCGATGACCGCCGCAAGACCGGCCTGCTGTTCCCGCAGCTGGGCATGTCCGGGCGCAACGGCTTCGACTACGCGCAGCCGATCTACTTCAATCTGGCGCCGAACTACGACGATACGCTGACCCCGCGCTACATGAGCCGGCGCGGCCTGCTGCTCGACAACGAGTTCCGCTACCTCTACAACGGCGGCCGCGGCGAGGTGCTGACCTCGTTCATGCCCAACGACCGCCTGCGTGACCGTGACCGCGGCCGGGTGATGTTCACCGGCTACCACAACGTGGACAGCCACTGGCAGGCCCGCGCCAACCTGGCCTGGGTCAGCGACGAGCGCTATGTCGAGGATTTCGCCAACCGCCTGGTCGGGGTCACCGCCTCCAACCTGCAGAGCACGGTGGGCCTGTATGGCACCGGCCAGAACTGGACGGCAGGCATCATGGCCGACCGCTGGCAGCTGACCGACTACACCCTCGACGAGCGCGCCCTGCCCTACAACCGCCAGCCGCGCCTGTACTTCAACTGGGACAAGCCGGTCCGTTCATGGCTGGAAACCGGCATCTACGCCGAAGCCGTGCGCTTCACCCACGATGACATCAACTTCAAGAACGCCGTCGGCACCGGCGAGGATCTGCAGTACACGCGAACGGGCCAGCAGCTCACCTCCGGCGTTGGTGTCAGCGGTGGTTCGCGACTGGACGTGAAGCCCTATGTGTCGTTCCCGATCAGCGGCGCAGCCTGGTATGTGACCCCGACCCTGGCCTACCGTTACACTGCCTACCAGCTTGATCGCGGCCTGGTCGACGGCGTCAACGGCATCCAGGCCCAGATCCTGCGCTCGCAGGGCATCGACCCGACCACGGCCACGCCCGAGCAGCTGCGCGGCAATACCTCGCCCAGCCGCAGCCTGCCGATCGGCAGCATCGACGCCGGCCTGTTCTTCGACCGCGAGACCCGTATCGGCGGCAAGTCCTTCCTGCAGACCCTGGAACCGCGTCTGTTCTACCTGCGCACGCCGTACCGCAACCAGGACGAGCTGCCGATCTTCGACACCCGTGACTTCACCTTCAGCTGGGGCCAGCTGTTCCGCGATTCGCGCTATACCGGCGCCGACCGCCAGAACGACGCCAACCAGCTGACCCTGGCGGTGAGCACCCGGTTCATCGACCAGACCACCGGCAAGGAACGTTTCTCGGCCTCGATCGGCCAGATCCAGTACTTCGATGAGTCGCGGGTGACCGTCACCCCCGGCGGCGCGCCGGTGGAAAAGGGCAAGTCGGCCTGGATCGCCGACGGCAACTACATGATCAACGACCGCTGGACCCTGGGCGCCACCTACCAGTGGGACCCGAAGTACAAGCGCGAGGATCTGGCCAGCGTCCGTGCCCGCTACCTGATGCCCAACGACGGCGTGGTCAACCTGAGCTACCGCTACCGCATCAATGCCGGCGCCCTGCCCGGCGCCAACAAGCATGACCGGACCCTGCTGGAGCAGGCCGACCTGTCGTTCCTGTACCCGCTGAACGCGCGTTGGAGCCTGGTCGGCCGCTATTACTACTCGCTGCAGGACAAGGAGCCGCTGGAAATCATCGGCGGCGTGCAGTGGGACAGCTGCTGCCTGGCCGTGCGTGTGGTCGGCCGACGCTATGTGCGCAATCGCGAAGGCGAGATGAACAACTCCATCCAGGTGGAGTTCGTCCTGAAGGGCCTGAGCTCCATCGGCCAGGACACGGACCGCACGCTGCGCCGTGCTATCCTCGGCTATAACCGCGACGACCTCTATCTGGTGCCGCCCAGCAACACCGGGGCGACCCGGGATGACTACGATCCGAATCTGATCCCATGACCAAGCGCTTCCCCGTTCTACTCGCCTCGCTGCTGGCGGTGTCCAGTGTGTCTGCCCCCCTGCAGGTGCTTGCCCAGGAGGCGCAGCCGCTTGACCGCATCGCCGCCGTCGTCGATGAGGACGTGATCCTGCAGAGCGAGCTCCAGCGTGCGATCGCCAACATCAAGGCGCAGTACGTCGGCCGTGAAAACCAGCTGCCGCCGGAAGACGTGCTCAGCCGCCAGGTGCTCGAGCGCCTGGTGCTGGTCAAGCTGCAGGTGGCCCGGGCCCAGGGCAGCGGCATCCGTATCGGCGACCAGGAGCTGAACCAGGCGATGAATGCCATCGCCCAGCAGAACGGTTCGACCCTGGACGCCCTGCGCCAGCGCCTGGCCCATGACGGCATCGACTTCAATGATTTCCGCGCTTCGGTGCGAGACGAGATCACCGTGCAGCGCCTGCGCCAGAGCTTCGCGCAGAGCCGCATCAGCGTCAGCGAGGGCGAAGTCGATGCTGCGCTGAAGCAGCAGGCTACCGTCGGCAACCAGTATCACCTGGCGCACATCCTGATTGCCCTGCCCGACGGCGCCAATGCCGACCAGATCTCCACCGGCCAGAAGAAGGCCGACGGCGTGAAGGCCCTGCTGGACAAGGGCGAGCTGGACTTCAACGCGGCCGCCGTTCGCTATTCGGACAGCCCCAATGCGCTGGAAGGCGGCGATCTGGGCTGGCGCAGCCTGGATGAAATTCCGCAGGCGTTCGCGCAGATGATGGAAAAGATGAAGCCCGGCGAAGTGGTCGGTCCGATCCGTGGCCCCAGCGGCTTCCAGCTGCTGAAGCTGGTGGACGTGCGCGATGCCAGTGCCGCTGCCGGCGCCAGCACCGTGACCGAGTACCACGGCCGCCACATCCTGGTGCGCGTGGACGATCACCAGACCGACGCGGCCGCCAAGGCCAAGATCGATACCCTGCGTGCCCGCATTGCCGGTGGCGCGGACTTCGAGACCGTGGCCAAGGAGTCCTCCGAAGACAACAACAGCAAGGGCCAGGGCGGCGATCTGGGCTGGTTCCCGGCCGACGCGTTCGGCCCGGCGTTCGGCCAGCAGGTCTCCGGCATCCAGGATGGCGGCGTCAGCCAGCCGTTCCGTACCGATGCCGGTTGGCACATCGTGCAGCGCGTAGCCACCCGCCAGACCGACGTGACCAACGACAACCAGCGTGCCCAGGTCCGCGAGACCATCGGGCGCCGCAAGCTGGAAGACGAGTACAACCGCTTCCTGCAGGAACTGCGTGGCGAAGCCTACGTCAGCTTCCGCAGCGGCGACCGCGCGGAAAACACCGCCACCCCGCCGCAGTCCTGACCGATGCGCCCCGAGCTCGCTCTGGTACCGGGCGAGCCCGCCGGGATCGGCCCGGAGCTGTGCATCCGCCTTGTCCAGCAGCCGCGTGAAGATTGCCGGCTGCTGGCCTTCGCCGATCCGGACACCCTGCGCGCGGCCGCTGCCGCGCTGAACCTGCCTCTGCAACTGCTGCCCGAGGACGCCGAAGCACGCGTCCCCGGTGATCTGCGTCTGCGCGTTGTGGCCAATACCGTGCCCAGCCACTTCGGCCAGGCCAACCCGGCCAATGCCGGTGCCGTCATCGGTGCACTGCTCGGTGCCGGCCAGGCCTGCCTGTCCGGCGAACTGCACGGCGTGGTCACCGGCCCGGTGCACAAGGCGGTCATCAACGAAGGCGGCATCGCCTACAGCGGCACCACCGAACTGCTGGCCGACCAGGCCGGGGTAAAGGTGGTGATGATGCTGGCCAACTCCATCGTGCGCGTGGCCCTGGCCACCACCCACCTGCCATTGCGCGAGGTGGCCGATGCAATCACCGCGCCCGGCCTGGAACACACCCTGCGCACCGTGCACGCCGCGCTGCGCCGCGAGTTCGGTCTGCCCGCGCCACGCATCGCCGTGCTCGGCCTGAACCCGCATGCCGGTGAAGACGGCCATCTGGGCCGCGAGGAATTGGACCTGGTCATCCCGCTGCTGCAGCGCCTGCGCGCGGAGGGCATGGACCTGATCGGGCCGCTGCCAGCCGATACCGCCTTCCTGCCGGCCAAGCTGACCGGCTTCGACACCGTGCTGGCGATGTACCACGACCAGGGCCTGCCGGTGCTGAAGTACTCGGGCTTCGAGCAGGCGGTGAACCTGACCCTGGGCCTGCCCTACCCGCGCGTGGCGGTGGACCATGGCACCGCGCTGGACCTCGCCGGCCGCGGCATTGCCGATCCTTCCAGCCTGCAGGCGGCAACGACGCTGTGTGCGCAGCTTGCGCGGCAACGTACACTGAGCGCATGAATTCCCCGCATTCCCCCTCCGGCCCGGTGTTCACCGCCCCGGCCAAGAAACAGCTTGGCCAGCATTTCCTGGCCGACCGCCACTACATCGACAAGATCGTGATGGCGGTCAACCCGAAAGACGGTGACCGCCTGGTCGAGATCGGTCCCGGCCAGGGCGCGATCACCCTGCCGCTGCTGCGCGTGCATCCGAAACTGACGGTGATCGAGTTCGACCGCGACCTGATCGCGCCGCTGACCGCCGCCGCCGAGCCGCTGGGTGAGCTGACCATCGTCCACCGCGACGTGCTGCGCGTGGACTTCACCGAGCTCGCTGCCGGCCAGCCGATCCGCCTGGTCGGCAACCTGCCCTACAACATCTCCTCGCCGATCCTGTTCCATGCACTGGAACATGCCGCGGTCATCCGCGACATGCACTTCATGCTGCAGAAGGAAGTGGTTGACCGCATGGCCGCCGGTCCCGGCAGCAAGGTATTCGGCCGTCTCAGCGTGATGCTGCAGGCGTACTGCGAGGTGACCTCGCTGTTCGTGGTGCCGCCGGGCGCGTTCCGGCCGCCGCCGAAGGTCGATTCGGCGGTGGTGCGGCTGGTCCCGCGCGACCCGGCCACGATCAACATCAACGACCACAAGCGTTTCGCCGAGGTGGTCAAGGCCGCCTTCGGGCAACGCCGCAAGACCCTGCGCAACGCCCTGAACAACGTGGTGTCCGCCGAACAGTTCGTTGCCGCCGGCGTGCGTCCCGATGCCCGCGCCGAACAGCTGGACGTGGCCGAATTCATCGCTTTGGCCAATGCCTCCTGATTACACTGCCGGTATGGAAGACGCTGACGTTTACGCCATCTCCGTCGAAGTCGCACCGCGCTTCCTCGACGATCAATCCGCGCCGGAAGACGGGCGCTACGCGTTCGCCTACACGATCCGCATCCACAACCAGGGGCGTGTTGCCGCGCGCCTGGTCGCACGCCACTGGCGCATCACCGATGCCAACGGTCGCGTCGAGCATGTTGACGGCGACGGGGTGATCGGCGAGCAGCCGCGCCTGCGTCCCGGTGAAGACTTCCATTACACGTCCGGTGTCATGCTGGGGACCGATCACGGGACCATGCAGGGCCACTACGACATGGTCGCCGACGACGGCACCGAATTTGCCGCGCCGGTCGCACCTTTCGTGCTGGCCGTCCCGCGTACCCTGCACTGACACGGAGGCCGAACGATGAGTGTGTGGGCGATCGGCGACCTGCAAGGCTGCTATGACGTCACCCAGCGACTGCTGGAGAAGATCCGTTTCGACCCGGCCCAGGACACCCTGTGGTTCTGCGGCGACCTGGTCAACCGCGGTGGCCAGTCACTGGAAACGCTGCGGCTGGTGCATTCGCTGCGCGAGCACAGCGTGGTGGTGCTGGGCAACCATGACCTTTCGCTGCTGGCCGTCGGTGCGCGCACCGAAGAGGAACAGCGCAAGGTCAACCCGGACCTGCTGCGCATCGTGCAGGCCGAGGACCGCGACGAGCTGCTGGACTGGCTGCGCCTGCAGAAGCTGGTGCACGTGGACCGCGAACTGGGCTGGATGATGGTGCACGCCGGCCTGGCGCCGAAGTGGACCACGCAGATGGCCGAGAAGCATGCGGCTGAAGTCGAGGCACAGTTGCACGGCGCCGGCTACCGCAAGTTGTTCCGCAACATGTACGGCGACAAGCCGAGCTGGGCGCCCAACCTGTCCGGCTACGACCGCTCGCGCGCGATCATCAACGTGCTCACCCGCATGCGCTACTGCACCCCGCGCGGGCGCATCGGCATCGAGGACAAGGGCACGCCGGGCACGCAGGAACAGGGGCTGTACCCGTGGTTCGAAGTGCCGGGCCGGGTCGAGCGTGACCTCAAGGTCGTCTGCGGCCACTGGTCGGCGCTGGGCCTGACCATCACCCAGGGCGTGCACGCCATCGACACCGGTGCGGTCTGGGGCGGCAAGCTGACCGCGATCCAGCTCGATACCGATGAGCTGCGCGTGGTGCAGGTGCCAGGCCGCGATGTGCCGGCACCGGTGCCGCATGCACGACCGCCGGCGCGACCAGCGCACGAGCGTCCCGCCGCTGCGGTGCAGGGCAAGGAACAGGGTGGCGGCAGTGCCCCCGCTGCCAACCCCGGCAACCGTGGCCCGCGTCGTCGTCGCCGTCGAGGTGGCGGTGGCGGCGGTGGTTCCGGCGGTCCCAACAACAACGGCGCAGCGCCGCAGGCATGATGCGGCGTGGCTGGGCACCATGGACGGTGCTGCTGCTGACGCTGGCCCTGGCCGGCGGCTGCCAGCCCACGTCGGCCCCGACTCCCACCGGCGGCAGGAATGCAGACCACACGCCATCGCAACCGCAGGCGCCTTCGCCGCCACTGGTGGCTGCAGCGCGCGCGCAGATCGGCGTCACCACCCGCTACGACCCTGCCTATCAGGTGCTGGCCTATCCCGGCGGAGATGTCCCGATTGATCGCGGCGTGTGCACCGACGTGCTGGTGCGCGCCCTGCGCAGCCAGGGCCTGGACCTGCAGGCGCGCGTGCACGAAGACATGCGCGGCAACTTCAGCGCCTATCCCACGATCTGGGGCCTGTCACGACCGGATCGGAACATCGATCATCGTCGCGTACCGAACCTGATGCGCTGGTTCGAGCGGCAGGGCTGGCAGCAACCGATCACGGCCCTCGCCGCCGACTACGCGGCCGGCGACATCGTCGCGTGGAAGCTCAACGGCAACGGCCTGCTGCACGTGGGCATCGTCTCCGACCGGCGCCTGGCCAATGGCACACCGCTGGTGCTGCACAACATCGCGCGCGGCACGCGCGAAGAGAACCTGCTGTTCCAGCACACCATCATCGGGCATTACCGGAGGCCGTAGGCAATCCTGTAGAGCCGAGCCATGCTCGGCTACGGGATGTGTCCGGCAACAGCAGCCGAGCATGGCTCGGCTCTACAGGAAACCATCTTCAGCGGCGCACGTAGTGCACGAAGCGGAACGCGTAGGCGTGTCGTTCGTCGGCCGGGTGCGGCTCGCTGCTCACTTCCCGCCAGTCCTGCACGTCCACTTCGGGGAAATGGGTATCGGCAGGGACTTCGGCATCCACCCAGGTCAGGTACAGGTCACTGGCCTGGTCCAGCAGCTGGTGGAAGATCTCGCCGCCGCCGATGATGCACAGCTCGCTGGCGCCCTCGCCTTCGGCAATCGCCTTCGCCTCGTCCAGCGACGCCACCGCCCGCATGCCCTCGAACGGCACCTGGCCGCTGCGGGTCAGCACCAGGTTGGTCCGACCCGGCAACACGCGGCCGATCGACTCGGCCGTCTTGCGGCCCATCAGGATCGGCTTGCCCAGGGTGAGCGCCTTGAAGTGCTTGAAATCATCCGGCAGGTGCCAGGGCATTGCATTGCCCTGGCCGATGCCACGGTTGCGGTCCAGCGCCACGATCATCGACAGCTTCATTACGACCACCTCCTCAGCTGGCGTCGATCTGCAGGCGTTCGCAGGCAGCGTTGGCGGCACTGGCGGCCTGCAACGCCGCCGCCAGCGCAGGGCTGGACGTGGAGTGCTCATCCAGGCCACCGAGGATCTTCTGCTTCTGCGCCTCTTCGATATCTTTCAGGCCCGGTCCCGACAGGATGTCTGCCGACAACGCAGCCGTGTCGGTGCTGGCACGACGTGCCAGAAATGCCTGCAACTGGTCACTGGAATAGACGGTGGCAAGCTGCTGCTCGAGCGTGCGCTGATAGGCCGGATCTTCGATACCGGCCTTCAGGTGCTCGGTCATCGCCTTGTACATGCCGGTTGCCGCCTCACGCATCTGCGCCCGGCAGCCTTCCGGCACATCCTGGGGCATCATCGTGCTGCCGTTGAATGCCCCGGCGAACGCCTGCACTTCCTCGCGCATGTGCTTGTGCACGATCTGCTCATTGACCTGCCGGGCCAACGACAGCGCATCGGCCGGTCCGGCCTGCACCATGGCCAGCGGCAGCATGCCGCACAGCGCCAGCAGGCCACTGGAAATCAGGCGGGTACTCATACCGCCACCGGCGCCTTGATCGCCGGGTGCGGATCGTAGCCGTCGATGCGGATGTCGTCGAACTGGAAACCGAACAGGTCGGTCACCTCCGGGTTCAACCACAGCTTGGGCAGCGCGCGCGGTTCACGCGACAGCTGCTCGCGCGCCTGCTCGAAGTGGTTCGAATACAGGTGCGCATCGCCCAGCGTATGCACGAAATCACCCACGCCCAGGCCGGTGGCCTGCGCCACCATGTGGGTCAGCAGCGCGTAACTGGCGATGTTGAACGGCACGCCCAGGAAGATGTCGCCGCTGCGCTGGTACAGCTGGCAGCTGAGCTTGCCGTCCACCACGTAGAACTGGAACAGGTTGTGGCACGGCATCAGCGCCATCTGCGAAAGCTCGCCCACGTTCCAGGCACTGACCACCAGCCGCCGCGAATCGGGGTTGCGCTTGATCTCGTCCACCAGCCACTGCATCTGGTCGATCTCGCGGCCATCGGCGGTGGCCCAGCTGCGCCACTGCTTGCCGTAGACCGGGCCGAGGTCGCCGTTCGCGTCGGCCCACTCGTCCCAGATCCGCACCTGGTTGTCCTTCAGGTAACCGATGTTGGTGTCGCCTTTCAGGAACCACAGCAGCTCATGGATGATCGAGCGCAGGTGCAGTTTCTTGGTGGTGACCAGCGGGAAGCCTTCAGCCAGGTTGAAACGCATCTGCCAGCCGAACACGCTGCGGGTGCCGGTGCCGGTGCGATCGCTCTTCTCGGCGCCGTGCTCGAGCACGTGCGAGAGCAGGTCCAGGTAAGCCTTCATGCCTTGCCCTCGGCAGCCACCGGCAGCTGCGGCTGCAGTACCGGCGCACGGCGCGACATCACCAGCAGCACCAGGCCGAAGGCGATCAGCGGCAGGCTGAGGATCTGGCCGCGCGTCAGCCAGTCGAAGGCCACGTAGACGCCGTTGTCGGGCATGCGCACGAACTCCACCGCGAAGCGGAACAGGCCGTACATCAGCGCGAACAGGCCACCCACCAGATAGCGGTGACGTGGCTTGGCCGACACGGCCCACAGCACGATGAACATCACCAGGCCTTCCAGGAACGCTTCATACAGCTGCGACGGATGGCGCGCGAACTGGTTCAGCGCGCCGCTGGCGAACTGCGCCTGCAGGGTGGCGTGGTCGAGCTGGTTCAGCGGCGCCGGCAGGCCGGACGGGAACACCACGCCCCAGGTACCGTCGGTGTACTTGCCCCACAGCTCGGCACCGATGAAGTTGCCGATGCGCCCGAAGCCCAGGCCCAGCGGCACCAGCGGCGCCATGAAATCCATGGTGTCGAAGAAATGCAGCCTGTGCTTGCGCGACCACCACCAGCAGGCGCCCAGCACGCCCAGCAGGCCGCCGTGGAAGCTCATGCCGCCATCCCATACCTTGAACAGCAGCAGCGGGTTGTGCAGGAAATCACCCAGCGCGTAGAACAGCATGTAGCCAACGCGCCCGCCCAGCACCACGCCGAGCATGGCGTAGAACAGCAGGTCGGAGAAGCCGTTGGCATCGACGCCCGGCAGGCGCCCATCGGCGATGCGCTTGCGGCCCAGCAGCCAGGCTGCGGTGAAGCCGAGCAGGTACATGATGCCGTACCAATGCACCTTGATCGGCCCCAGCGAAAGGGCGATGGGGTCGATGTCGTGGAAATAGATCATGGAAGGTGCCTTGCGGTTGAACGCCTATTCTCGGGCCAGTGCCGCCCCGGCTCAACCAAGGAGCTGGGGCGAGTTCGGCAACGCGTCATCGTTCGACCGCGTCGAGGCCGGAAAGTGCCCTTCGATCAGGCTGGAGACCTCGTCGATGGCATCCTGCAGCGCCTCCACCGGATGGGAACCACGCAGGCCCTCGCGCAGATGGGTGCAGACCCGCTGCCACTGTGCGGCGCTGACCCGGCCCTGCAGGCCACGGTCGGCAACGATCTCGATGGCATGGTCAGCCAGCAGCAGGTAGATCAGAACGCCATTGTTGTGGGTGGTATCCCAGGTGCGCAGGCGCGCGAAGGCATGCTCGGCGGCCTGGCGCGGGGTGACCTTGTGCCACAGCGCGGCCAGCGGCAGGTCCGCTTCCACCGCGAACATCACCTGCCCGCCGTGGCGCTGCTCACCGGCTGCGATGGCCTCGGTGATCGCCTGCAGCGTGGCCGGCGGGAACGCGCGCCGTACCGACGGCGAAAACACATGACGACACAGTCGTTGGATCATCACCAGCCCCCCGAAGCACCGCCACCACCGGAGCGGCCACCACCGCCGCCCCAGCCGCCGCCGCCACCGAATCCACCGCCCCCGCCGAAGCCGCCTCCGCCGCCCCAGCTGCCACCTCCCCAGCCACCCCCACCGGCAAAGCGGCCCGGGTGACCGGAGAGCATGGCCACGATCAGCCCTACGATGCCTGCCAGGCCACTGGCCAGCAGCGTGGAGGTGAACAGGAACGCCGCCATCGCTGCACCCGCGCCGCCGAGCAGGCCGCGCAGCGGACGTGGCACGCGCGAGAACACGCCTCGCAGGATGCTGCCAGCGAACACACCGATGAACAGCGCCAGGAACCAGGTATCACCGCCACCCTCGGGCTCGCGGCCACGCTGGCTGCTGACCGGCGCAGGCAGCGTTTCGCCGTCGATCAGCTTGACCAGCACGCCGGTGGCGTCGGTGATACCACCTGCGTAGTCACCGCTGCGGAAGCGCGGCACCAGGTATTCCTGGATGACCCGGTTGGCGATCGCATCGGGGATTGCGCCTTCAAGACCGTAGCCCGGCTCGATGCGCACACGCCGGTCGTCCTTGGCCACCACCAGCAGCACGCCGTCATCCACGCCCTTGCGGCCGATCTGCCATTGGTCGAAGACCCGCGTGGTGTACTGCGCGATGTCCTCCGGCTGGGTAGTGGGCACCACCAGCACCTGCAGCTGGCTGCCCTTGCGCTGCTGCAGCTCGATCGCCTGCTGCACCAGCGCCTGCTTCTGCGTGGCATCCAGCGTGCCGGTGGTGTCGACCACCGGCGAATCCAGCGCGGGAACCGGCACCAGCTGCTGTGCATGCGAGCCCAGCGGCAGCCACAGCAGCAGGGCCAGCAGCGCAGTGGCCAGGCGCATCGATCAGTTCCCCGGCTGCGGTGCCGGCTGCTGCTGCGGCGTGTTGCCGAAATCGACCGCCGGCGCGTTGGAGATCTGCGCTTCGTTCTCCACCGTGAAGTTCGGCTTGGTCTTGTAGCCGAAGATCTTGGCGGTGATCACCTGCGGGAACGAGCGGATGTAGGTGTTGTAGTCCTGCACCTGCTGGATGTAACGGCCGCGGGCGACGGTGACCCGGTTCTCGGTACCTTCCAGCTGCGCCTGCAGGTCGCGGAAGTTCTGGTTGGACTTCAGCTCCGGGTAGTTCTCGGTGACCACCAGCAGCCGCGACAGCGCGCTGCCCAGTTCGCCCTGGGCCTGCTGGAACTGCTTGAGCGAGGCTTCGTCGTCGGCATTGACGTTGATCTGGCCGACACGCGAACGGGCGTTGGTGACTTCGGTCAGCACGCGTTCTTCCTGGCTGGCGAAGCCCTTCACGGTCTGCACCAGATTGGGCACCAGGTCGGCGCGGCGCTTGTACTGGTTGATGACCTCCGACCAGCTGGCCTTGACCGCTTCATCCTTCTGCTGGATGGCGTTGTAGCCGCAGCCGGACAGCAGGGAGGCCAGCAGCATCAGGGGCAGGACACGGGTGAACAGGCGCATGGCGGACGTTCCAGGTGGACTTGGCGCCGAGCATGCCACGGTTCGGGTGAAAGACCGGCCATCGGGCGCCGCC